>NZ_JBHYMC010000009.1:0-152274 GCF_042742535.1 Streptomyces sp. NPDC058880 | reverse complement strand
GTACCCACGGGGCCGGGCCGGGCCTCTTCACGCCCGCGCATACGGCCGGGGGCACGTCACCGTCGATCCGTTCGCCGGCGCGTGGTGGCCGACCGGGTGGCCGGGTGACCTGGTGAGCGGCAGGCGGCAGGCGGCGGTGTGCGGATGGCGGTTGTGCCGGCGTGGGCGGGCCGCGGACCGGGCGGGCGACGGGCCAGCGATGCCGCAGCCTCACCAGGGCTGCCCCGTACCGTGGCCGGACACACGAAAACGGTGTTGGTCCGAAGGGGCTTCGGACCAACACCGTTCCCGGGGCGGGCGCGGGGGAGAGAAGAGGGGAGCGCCCGCCCCGGGGGCGAAGGGGGGTGAACCGGCCGCGAGCGTCAGCGGCAGTTGCGCCCGCTGTTGATGCAGTTGACGGCCCTGTTCATCAGGCCGTTCGACATCACGTTGATGAAGTCTCCGTGGTCGGTCACCGGCTTGTGCAGCTGCTCAGGGAAGCTGTCCACGGCGATGCGGGAGCCCGGCTGCACCCGGTACACGATGCGCTGCACCAGCTGCGGGATGGCGGTGAAGCCCTTCTGGCAGCGGCCGTTGCGGTCCGCGAAGGCCACGTGCGTGCGGTGGTTGGCGCTGTCGGTGTTCCGGCCGTCCCAGCAGCTCTGGAACGAGAAGGTGCGCACCACGTCGCTGCCCTTGGGGCAGATCGGGTACTTGTCCTTCAGCTGGCGGTTCTCGAATCCGGTGCAGCTCCACGACGCGTTGGCGTTGGCAGTGCCGTTGGTGAAGGCCTTGGCGTCACCGGTGATGATCCGCAGGAACCGCGGCATGGCCTTGACCTGGCCCTGGGGGCTGCCCTTGAAGGTGATCGTGACCTGCTTGGGCTTCAGGATCGTGCCGACGTTGCCGTCCTGCCCGCCGCCGGGCGCCTGCGCGTCCCGCTCGGCCCTGCCGTCCCGCAGCCGCAGGACGGGCCAGTAGTAGGTGGACTGGTCGCCGTTGCCGCAGGTGGTGCCGGCCCGGGCGAGGCTGCCGTTCGTGGAGAAGGCGTCCGTGGACACGTTGCCCACGTAGTCGTGCATGTGGTGGGCGCCGTTGGACACACCGGGGGCGACGATCACGTTGTCGGGGTTGAAGTGGCCGTTCTCGTTGCGGCCGCAGTTCACGCTGAAGGAGCCCTTGGAGGCGCCGTTCTGCGCCCGGGGCGCGCGGACGTTGGGGCGGACCTTGGTGATGTTGACGAAGTCGCTCTTCGCCGGGGCGCCCTTCTTGCCGGCCGCGGACGACTTGGCGTCCGAGGCCAGCGCCGCCGCTCCGCCTCCGCCGTCCTCCTCGGCCGGCGCCTTCTTCATCTGGCAGGAGCTCAGCGAGGCGATCTCCTTCGGGGGGTCACCGGCCCGGTCGATCGCGTCGGACATGACCTTGATGGTCTGTTCCCGCTTCTGCTTCAACTCGCCGAGCAGGGCGTTGCCCTGTGCCTGGCCGGAGGCGAGCCGTCGGTAGGCGTCGGCCACCTGGTCGTCCAGCTTGGCCAGGTTCGTGTCGACCTCGGCCTTGGCCTGCTCGGGTACGGCCGTGAGCTTCTCGCCCACGTCGGGGCAGTCGATGGTGGTCGTCAACTGTGCCTTGCGGCTGCCGTCCTGGCCCGCGGAGGCGTTGCCGGCGACGACGGCGACCCCGCCGCCGCCCAGCACGAGCGCGGAGACCACTCCCACGATCTTGGTCGACAATCGGGCGCGCTTGTGGCTCTTTGGACTCATGCGATCACTTCACTTCGTCGGTGGGACATTGTCGGAGAGCCCGTCGAAGTCGACCAGACCGGTGTCCTCCAGGACCGTGATGTGGTCCAGGACCGTGGCGTTGGCGGACGTGGCGAGGGCTCGCACCATGGAGTTGCGGGTCTGGGCTCGGATCCCGGCCAGCAGGGAGAACACCTTTCCGTGCGCCCGGCGCAACAGCTGGGTGAACAGCCGTTCGTACTCCTCCCCCTTGGCGCGGTTCAGCTGGCCCAACCAGTCCTGCTGCTGCGCGGAGGGCTGGTTGGGAAGGTCGATGCCGAGGGCCTGGCCGACCTGGATGGCCTGCCGGTCCAGGTCGGTGTGGCCGTCGACGAGGTGGTCCCCGGCCGTACGGATAGCGGGCCGCGTCCCGCGTTGCTGGGCCTGCCGCCCGGCGGGCAGCTCCCACAGCCCGGCGAGACGGACCTTGCGGACGAAGTCGCGGTCTGCGGCGGTCAGCGGCCCGTATGCCGTGCTTACCGTTCCCAGGCCGTCGTCGGCATCGGCCGGAACCGCCGCTGTGGCGGCCGTCGCCCGGCTGCCGAACTTGTCCACGGGGACCAGCAGGGCGATCAGGGTGAGCGCGAGCGCGGTGATGACGACACCGCTGGCGATCGAGTACCGGGTGGCCATCGACCAGCCTCGGGTGTTTCTCCGCTGCACTGACAGCAAAGTGCCTCCTTGCTCCGTGGGGCCGGGAGGTGGCGGGGCAGGGAGGTTCCGCAAGCGTGGTGCGGTGCGACACCCGCATTCCCGGGGGTGTCACCGGACGGTAGTGCCCGGCGCCACACCCCTGCCGGAGGACATCACCATCGGATAAACACTCCGGCGACTCCCGGAAAGGCTGATATCTTGCCGCGCTCCGCCCCTGTGCCCTCCGATGCAGGCGCCGCACGGCAGACGGCCGTTGCCGCCACGCGGTCGTGCGGAGAGACACGCGGCCACCCGTACCCGCGCGGTGACCGGCTCGGCCCCGGCCGGGAACGGCGCGCCGCCGCCCCCGCCGGGCCCGTCCCGGATCAGGCGGCCGAAGCCGCGAGCACCGCGGCGTGCGTCCCGCTCGGGGTCCGCCGACCCTGCGCGGCCTGGGCCACCTGGTCCGGTGCGGCTGTGTGAGGGTCCGTCAGGAGCGCCAGGAGCGAGGTGCGCGCCCGGGCCACCCGAGAGCGGACCGTGCCGATCGGGCAGCCGACCGCCTCGGCCGCCTCCGCGTAGGGGAGCCCCAGCAACTGTGTGAGCACGAAGGCCTCCCGGCGCTCGGCCGGGATCGCGGCCAGCAGTTCCGCCAGCGCGATGCCGTCCTCGAAACCCGGCACGTCGTACGGCTGGGCCTGTTCGGCGGCTGTCTGCCAGTCGCAGCGGTCCGACAGTCTCGGCCGTGCGGCGGCGTGGCGCAGGCTGTCCACCACGGTCCGCCGGGCTATGGACAGCAACCAGGTACGGGCGGAGGAGCGGCCCTCGAAGCGGTGCAGGCCGGCCAGCGCCCGCAGGAACACGTCCTGCGTGAGGTCGTCGGCGGCCTGGGCATCCGCGCTCAGATAGGCGACGTAGCGCCAGACATCGCGGTGGAGGGCGCGCACGAATCGGTCCGTCTTCGCGGGGTCGCCGTCCCGGGCGGCGAGTGCCAGCCGGGTCACCTCGGCATCGGAGTCCTCGGTGTGCCGGGCGGAACGCGCGCCGGCGGTACGGGACGGGGAGGTCGTCAGGGCAGGAGTCATCGCCAAAGGTCCTTATGTGCAAGGGGAGTCCGGTGCCGCGTGAGCGGGCGGGACCGGTGAAGGGCACGGCCTGCCGCAGGGCATGGCCGAGGGCCCGAGGCGCGGCATCCACGCGTGCATGCGGTGCACGAGGCGTGTCAGTTGTGTCAGGTGCGTGCGAGGCGTGCGAGGCGTGAGCGAGAGCCGTCGCGAACGCGGTCGCGGATGCCGGGGCGGCTCGGGTGACCAGCTGTCAGAGGACAGCGGTCGCTGTCGGCGGACCCCTCGATGTGATGGCGTGCACGAGGAACAGCTGCCGCGGTGCGCGCGTACGGCGCGCCCGGCGCACCCGCGGGCGCGGCCGGTGCGCGACCGCGGCCGGGCGCAGCAGCAGACACAGCGGGGTCCGCAGCCGGGCGGCCACGGCGCGCACCACGCGGAAGAGGGCGCGTTCGCCGTGGGCCAGCCACAGGCCGCACAGTACGGCGGCCAGCAGGTGGGCGAGCAGCATCCCGGCCGGGGACATGAGCACCATCGGCACGGCCGAGGCCTGGTGCCCACCGCCCGCCATGTGCACGGCGGCCGGTGCGGACAGGGCGTCGACCGTCCCGTGCCCGGCGTGGTGCGCGTGAAGGGCCGCTCCCGCAGGCACGGTTGTGGCCGGTGCGGCCGCCAGACCGACGGACGGAGCCGAGGACCGGGGCAGCGTCTGCGGGAGGGGCTGGGCGAGGGACTGGGCCAGGGAGAACCCCGAGTGCAGCACCGCCTGGACGGCGACGGCGGCCCCCGTGACGGCGAGGATGCCGCGCTCACGGTCCGCGAGGGACCAGGCCGTCGTCGCCGCCCCCGTGAACCCGAGGCAGAACGCCCACCAGGGCACCGCCGTACCCGACATGAGCAGGTGACCGGTGGCCGCGAGCAGCACGCAGAGGGCTGCGAACATCGCAGCCCGTAGGGCGCGTAAACAGCGGACCGGCTCCATGGCGGGGCTCATCCTCGCACCGGCCTCCCGAGCCGCACACCGGGGTACGCACTTCCGGACAAGTTTCCGCGAGCCGACCGTGTCACAGCCGGGCCGCCCGCCTCGTGTGGTGCAGGGCACAGCGGAGAACGGGAACCGGCCCGCTGCTCCACCCGACTGCCTACCCGGTCGGCCATGCGGTTCAACGTCCGGGGAAGGGAGACTTTGTGGCGTCGGAGGGAGCGGCGACGGCATCGCCGGCGGAGCAGGACGGCACCGGGGGACGGCGGCTGACGGCGCTCCTGACCTGCGCCATGGCGTTCTCGATGCTGCAACTGTTCCTCCTCGGGGCGCTCGGTCCGCGCCTCGTGGCGGAACTGGGCCTCACCCCGGCCCTGTTGGGTCTGACCACCACCATCGGTTTCGGAACCGCCGCCGCGCTCTCCCCGGCGGGCGGCCGGATCGTGGACCGGATCGGGCCCCGGCGCTCACTCGTCGTGCTCCTCCTCCTGTCCGCCGCGGCGCTCGCCCTGATCGGCGCCGCCCCGGGTGCCGGCCTGCTGCTGGGCGCCGTCGCACTCGGGGGCGTACCGCAGGCGCTCGCCAACCCGGCCACCAACAAAGCCGTGCTGCGCGCCGTTCCGCCCGCCCGGAGGGGCGCCGTCACCGGCCTCAAGCAGTCCGGTGTGCAACTGGGCGCCTTTGCGGCGGGGGCTCCGCTGGCGGCCCTGGCAGGCGGCATCGGTTGGCGCGGCGCGGTCTGGACGGGCGCGGCGGCGGCGCTGCTCACCGGACTGTGGGCGCTGCGGGTCCTTCCCGCGGACCCTTCGCCGCCACCGGCCGGCCCGCGGCCTTCGTTCGCCCCGCGCGGGATGGTGGCCTGGCTGGCCGCCTTTTCGCTGTTCCTCGGTGCGGGAATCGCCTCCGTGAACACCTACCTCGCCCTCTTCGGCGCGCAACGCCTGGGCATGGGGCCGACGGCGGCGGGCGCCCTGGTCGCCGTACTGGGTGTGGCCGGCATCGCCGGCCGGGTGGGCTGGTCCAGGGCGGCCCGGACCGGCCGCGCCGAATGGCTCCCCGGCTGGCTCGCGTGCGGCGCGCTGGGCGCGGCCGCCCTGCTGGGGGCCGCACTCGTGGCGGGCCCGCTGGTGTGGGTCGGCGCCGTCGCCGTAGGGGTGTTCGCCGTCTCGGGCAACGCCGTCTCGATGGTGCTGGTCCTCCAGCGGGCCGCCCCCGGACGGGCCGGACAGGACTCCGCGCTGGTCGCGTCCGGCTTCTTCGCCGGATTCGCGCTGGGCCCGCCGCTGTTCGGGCTGCTCGCGCAGAACGGACGCTACGGACCGGGCTGGCTCCTGGTGGCGGCGGAGTTCGCGGCGGCCGCGGCCGTCGCGCTCCTCTGGGCGGTACGGGACCGGCGCGGAGGTGCGGTGTGAGCGCGCGGACCGGCCGGGCACTGGCGGCGGTCATGGAGCGGGTGGCGGTGACCGGGTCCGAGGTGGGGGTGCGCTTCCCGCTGTACGCGGATCCCGCCGACGGGCGGTGGACCACGACCGGCCGCGGCTCGTGGACCGGGGGCTTCTGGGCCGGACTGCTGTGGCTGAGGGCGCGGTACACCGGAGCCGGTCCCGACCGGCGGGCCGCCGCGGCCTGCACGGCCCGCCTCGAACCGTGGATCGGGGCCGACACCGCCACGCGGGGCCTCATCTTCTGGTACGGGACCGCTGCGGCCGGCGACGACGCGGAGGCCGCTGCCCTGCGCGACCGGGCGGCCGGTGCCTGCCGCTCGGCCTGTGACCCGGAACTCGGAATCCTGCCCTGGGGCAACGCCCTGGGCGGCCCCCGCCTGCTCGCCCGCGTGGACGCCGTACCCGGCACCGTGCCGCTCCTCGCCGGCGCCGGAGCGGACGGGGCGGCCGCGGCGGCGTCCCACCTCCAGCGGCACCTGGACCTCTGCCTCGGCAGGCCGGGCGACGGGGCACCGTGGTTCCGGCCCGCCCTGGGCTTCGACGCGGCCACCGGCCGGTGGCGGCCCTGTGCGGAGCCGTTGCCCGGCTGGAGCCGGGGCCCGGCCTGGCTGCTCCTGGCGGTCGCCGACGCCCTGCTCCGGCCGGCCGTCGCGCCGGCCGGCTCCGCCCAGTTGACCGATGCGGCCGCCCTGCTGGTCGAGCGCGGTGGGCTGCTGACCGGGTGCCCGGTTCCGCCGGCCGACTCCGACCGCCCGGACGGCCCCCTCGACACCTCGGCCGCAGCGATCACGGCGGTCGCCCTGCTGAAACTGTCCCGCACGCCGGGCCCTCGCGCGGACCAGTACGCCCTTCGCGCCGGGGAGATCCTCGACCACCTCACCCGGTCCCACCTCACCGGGGACGACGGCCCCCGCCCGGCCGGCATGCTGCTGGACGGCTGCTACGACGCAGCGCACCACCTCGCGGTCCGCCACGAACTCGTCTGGGGCGACTTCTTCCTGGCCCTCGCCCTGTCCGCCCTCCACGGCCTCGTGGACATCACCCAGGTCTGAGGACGCGCGGCCAGGAGGACCGTGATCCCCTGCACGGACCAGAAGCCCCCGGCCGGGCGGGCCGCGCCCGGAACCCCCGCCGCCGCGGTGTCCCAGCGACCGCTGCGCGCGGCCGGTCAAGCCCGGGTTACGGCCCCCGGGCCTGCCCGCCGTGGTACCTGATGGCCTGAGCCCCGTTCGCCGAGCCCGGTGGGCGGCCGGCCGAGCTCCTGCGCGGAACGCTGTGAGCCGGCGCTGACCGGCCGGGCGGGCTACCTCGGCGGCCCGTAGGTGCGCAGCACGCGGCGGGCCACCGAGGTGATGTGGAGTTCGTCCGGGCCGTCGAGGATGCGGGCGGCGCGGCCCGTGCGGAAGAGGGACGGGAGTGCCGTGTCCGGGCCGAGACCGGCGGCCCCGTGGATCTGGATGGCGGAGTCGGCAACCTGCTGGAGCATGCGCGCGGCGGCGACCTTGGCCAGCCCCACTTCCGTGCGCGCGTCCCGTCCGGCGGCGACGAGCGCCACCGCCTCCCGGACGAGGGGCCGGGTGGTGCGCAGGGCGAGCAAGGCGTCGAAGACGTGGGCCTGCACCAGCTGCTGGTCGGCGAGCGGCCCGCGGGATCCGCCGTGCGTGGCGGCCCGTTCGCACATCAGGTCGAAGGCCCGTTGGGCCTGGCCGAGCCAGCGCAGGCAGCGCAGCGTCCGGCCGAGCTGCAGCCGCTCGCCGGCGATGGCCAGGGCATCGCCGGGCTCCCCGAGGAGGTGGTCGGCCGGCACCCGCACCCCGTCGAGGGCGATCTCGTACTGACCCGGGGCGCCCAGCACGGGGAGTTCGCGCACCACGCGGAAGCCGGCGGAGCCGGTGGGCACGAGCAGCAGCGACAGCCCCTCGCGGTCTCCGGACACCCCGGACGTACGGGCCATCACCGTCACCAGGTCGGCGCCGGCCACGCCCGAGGTGAACCACTTGCGGCCGGTGACCAGCCAGCCGCCGTCCGGATGCCGTTCGGCGCGGGTGGCGGTCCGCGACGGGTCGGTGCCGGGCACCCCCGGCTCCGTCATGGCATAGCAGGTGCGCATCTCCCCGGAGACGAGCCGCGCCAGGTACGCCGCGCGCACCCCCGGCCGCCCGTACCGCGCCAGCATCGTCACGTCGAGCAGCGGGGCGGATCCCAGTGCCGCGGGGCCGTGGTCGCTGGCGCCCTCGGCCTCGGCCAGCCCGGCGTAGGCCGCGAAGGACAGCCCGCCGCCGCCCAGCCCGGCCGGGAGCGGCAGGGCCCACAGCCCCTCGGCCCGAGCCTCGGCGCGCAGTGCCGCCAGGGCCTCGGCGGCCCCGGGCCCGCCCCTGTCCAGCACGGGCTCCCGGGGGAACACCCGGTCCCGGACGAATCGGGCGACCGCTTCCACCGGCGCGTCTGCGCCCGGATCCCGTTCCGCCACTCCGGCGCCGTCCGTGCGGGGATCTTCCACTGTGTGCCTCCTCCTGTCCGGGAACTTCCCGTGCTGGTGCGGACTTCCGAAACGCTGCGCGAGCTGCCGCCAACTCGCGGGAACTCGCACGAACGGCCGACCGACTCCCTGTTCGTGGAACTGGTCGGGCGCCGATGCTCCCGGGTTCCCGCATCCCGCAAGACCCGGGCCCGCGGCCACCGCCGCAGCCAGGAGAGGAGAGGCATGGCGTCACCAGCAACCACGCAGACGGTCCGGCCGCTCGACGCACTGTGCTTCGACGCCTCGGGGCCGCCGCAGATCGCAAGTGTCGTCACTGATCACCTGCGGCTGCTCGGCGCGCGGACGGTCCGCCCCGGCCCGGCCGGTCACGGCGACGCGCCCGCCGCCGGCACCACGCTCACCGGTGGCGGCTTCGCGCCGGCGCACGCCACCGCCACCTGGGCGGACCCGGTGAGCGGGCTCGCCGACGAGGCCACGGTGCAGGCCGCCACCGGGATGATGGCCGTGCACGGGCGGCGTGACGGCACCCCACGCGGACTCGCCGTCGACTACGCCGCCACGGCCACCGCCGTCCTCACGGTGCAGGGCCTGCTCGCCGACCTCGTGGGCCAGGCCCGGGGCGGCCCCGCCGCCCAGGTCGCCACCAGCGCGGACCGGGCCGGACTGCTCGCCGTCTCCCAGTACCTCGCGGCGGCCGGCGCCGACGAGGGCGAGGCGGCCGACATCGCCCCCGGCGGACCGCCGTTCACCTCCGCCGACGGGATCCTCTTCGAACTGGAGACGCTCGACCCGGGTGCCTGGGCCGCCTTCTGGAAGGCTCTGGAGGCACCCGCGGACGCCTTCAGGACAGGCTGGCGACCCTTCCAGTTCCGCTACGCCACCGCCTGCGCCCCGCTGCCGGCGGCCCTCCACACCACCACGCGGTCCCACGGCTGGGACCGGATCCGCCGGGCCGCGGCCGCCTCCGGAGCGCAGGTGTGCGCACTGCGCTCCCTCGCGGACCGGGCCGCGGAGCACGACGGGGCCGCACCCTGGTTGCTGACCCCGACGAAGGGCGGGGCTGTGCCCGGCGGACCCGGCCGCGCGTCCGGCCCGGCAGCCGGCCGGCCCCTCGCGGGGCTCACCGTGCTGGAGGCGGGCCGCCGCATCCAGGCACCGCTCGCCGCGCACCTGCTCGGGCTGCTGGGCGCAGAGGTGATCCGCATCGAACCGCCGGGTGGCGACCCGCTGCGCGGCATGCCACCCACCTGCTCCGGGATCTCCGCCCGCTGGCTCGCGCTCAACCGCGGCAAACGGGCCGTCGAGATCGACATCAAAGCGGCGGCGGACCGCGGCCGGCTGCGGGACATGGCGGCGCACGCCGACGTCTTCCTGCACAACTGGGCGCCGGGCAAGGCCGCCTCCCTCGGCCTCGACGCCGACGACCTCGGGGCGGTCAACCCCGCGCTCGTCCACGCGTACACCAGCGGTTGGGCCGGTCGGCTCGACGACGCCCCCATGGGCACGGACTTCATGGTCCAGGCCCGTACGGGAGTCGGCGAGGCCGCCCGGCCCGAGGGCGAGGTCCCCGCGCCCTCGCTGATGACCCTCCTCGACGTCCTCGGCGGACTGCTGGGTGCCGAGGCGATCCTCGCCGGACTGCTGCTGCGCGAACGCACCGGCCGCGGCGTACGGGTCGAATCCTCCCTGCTCGGAGCAGCCGACACCCTCACCGGCCCGGCCCTGCGCCGGGCGGCCCGTGGCCAGAGCCCCCGGCGCCCGGCCGGCTTCCGCCACCCCCTGGCCACGGCCGACGGCTGGATCGCCCCCGCCGACGCCGACGCCCGCGCCGCGGCCCGCCACGACCTGCGTGACCTGCCCACGACGGAGGCTCTGTCCCGGCTGTACCGGAACGGCCTGACCGCGGCCGCCGTCACCACCGAACTGTCCGGCCTGCACCACGACCCGCGCTTCGCCGGCACCCTCACCCGCGACGCGCACGGCGCCCCCGCAGTCCCCGACCCCTGGAGCTTCGCATGACCGCCGACAGCCTCGTCCTGCGCGACCTGCTGCCCGCCGAACTCCGCCGTTCCTGGGTGGTCGACGGCACCTGCCCCGACCTGGACCTCTACAGCCTCTTCCGCGCCCGCCAGATCGCCGACCTGCACCGCACCGCCGTCATCGACGCCAAGGGCAAGCTGTGCTACACCGCCCTCGACCGCAAGGTCCGGTGCCTGGCCACCGGCCTGAGGGAGCTCGGGATCGGCCCGGGCGACGTGGTCGGCGTCCAACTGCCCGACGGGCGCGGCGCCGTCATCGCCGACCTGGCACTGGCCGCCCTCGGCGCGGTCTCGCTGCCCTTCCCCGTGGGCCGGGGAGTCCTGGAGGCGGAGTGCCTGCTGCGCCGTGCCGAGGCCGTCGCCGTCATCGCGGCGACCGAGCACCGCGGGCAGCGGCACGCGGCCGATCTGCGCACGCTTGCCGGGGCACTTCCGCGCCTGCGTCACGTGATCGCCGCCGGGCGACCGGACACCACACCCGAAGGAACGATTCCGCTGGCGGAGCTGCTGCGCCGCGACCCCGGCGGGTTCGTGCCGGCCCGTCCCGACCCCGAAGGCGCCGCGCGCATCCTGGTGTCCTCCGGTTCCGAGGCGGAACCCAAGATGATCGCGTACTCGCACAACGCGCTGGCCGGGGGCCGCGGCAACTTCCTGGCCTCCCTGATGCCCGACGGGACCCCGCCGCGCTGTCTCTTCCTGGTTCCGCTGGCCTCCGCCTTCGGCTCCAACGGCACCGCGGTCACCCTGGCCCGGCACGGCGGCACCCTGGTACTGCTCGACCACTTCAGCGCCGACGCCGCGCTGGCGGCCCTGCGCGAACACCGGCCGACGCACGTCCTCGGCGTACCCACCATGGTCCGCATGATGCTCGAACGGCTCGACGAGACAGGGGAGGAACCACCTTCCCCCACCGCCCTGGTCCTCGGCGGGGCGCCGCTGGACGGGACCACGGCGGCCGCCGCGGCGCGCGCCTTCGGCTGCTCCGTCGTCAACCTCTACGGTTCCGCGGACGGCGTGAACTGCCATACCGGGCTCGGCAGCGCGGTGCCGCCCACCGACGGTTCCGGCGTCGTCGCGGGCCACCCCGACCCCCGGGTCGCCGAGATCCGCATCGCCGATCCCGACACCCTTGAGCCCCTCCCCGACGGTTCCGTCGGGGAGATCGTCTCGCGCGGCCCGATGACCCCGCTGTGTTACGTCGGCGCCCCCGAGCTGGACGCCCGCTACCGCACGCCCGACGGCTGGGTCCGCACCGGGGACCTGGGCTACCTCGACAGCGAGAGCGTCCTGCACGTCGTCGGCCGTCTCAAGGACGTCGTCATCCGCGGCGGGGCCAACATCAGCCCGGCCGAGGTGGAACGCGAACTCACCGCGCACCCCCAGGTCCGCGACGTGGCCTGCGTCGGTGTACCCGACCCGCTGATGGGGGAGCGGCTCGCGGCCTGCGTCGTGGCCCGAGGGACCCAGGCCCCCACCCTCGCCTCCCTCGGCAAGCATCTGACGGGGCGCGGTCTGGAGCGGCGCAAGCACCCCGAGCAGCTCCTCGTCGTCGCGGAGCTGCCCCTGACGGCGGCCGGCAAACCGGACCGCGCGGCCCTGCGCAAGCGCCTGGCCGAGAGCCGGGCACTCGTGTAGACGGGCCGTGGTCCGCCCCGGACGGCATGATCGCCGCATGGAGCTCTGGCATCGGGAACCGGCACAGGACGCCGCACGCTGGGCCGCCCTGACGCGGCCCGGCGTGCGGCTCGCCGCCGAGGACTTCGCCGCCGAGAACGGTGAGGGGGACGCGGCCGAGCGAGCGACGGCGGCCCGGGCTGGGCGGGCCACCCCGACGACGCCGGACCGGCCACCCGCCGGCCCGGAGCCCTGGTGTGGCTGATCCGTCAGCAGGACCTGAAACGGGGCGATCTCGAAGCCGCCGTGCTCGTGCCCCGGTTCTGAGGCGGCCTTCCGGGAGGGCCGGTCCGGCGCACAGAGCCTCCGCCATCTTGAAATGGCAGGTTCAGGGGCTGGTGTGACGGTCCCTCGGGGAAGTCGGTGGGAGCCCGCGGGAAGGATCAGCCGCCGGTGATGGGCACGGGTGCCGCTGCCAACGGCCACCGCGGGCAGCCCGGTCATGCCCGTTCCCAGCCGCTCCGAGGGGCAGCGCTCCTGGTCACGGCCGGGCGGTGCAGCAGCGGGCAGGCAGGTGACCGATTGATCCGCTGCGGGCGCCCTGAGCGCCGCAGATCCTGTGTCCTCAGCTTGCCGTTTAACCTCATGGCCAGTTCGCGCCTACTGTAGGCGCGTGAATGACATCAACACCGAAACCCTTGGGTGGGACCTCATCGGCTGGGACAGCGACGAGCAAGCCGCACATGTCACTGGCCTCAACCGAGTTGAGATTCTGAGGATCAGGGACCTGTTCCCCGGCCGGGACGACGACTTCCTTGAGACTGCGGTCTACGAGGTGCCGCCCGCGCTGTACTCGGCGATGCGGAGTGCCATCCCGCGCTTGGAGTTCCGTGAGGGGCTGGAATACCAGATCGGTGGATTCCTCCTATCAGTCTGAGCTTGCCGACCGGCCCGTGCGTCGGGGCTTCGTGCCGACTTTGTGGTGTGCGGGTCGGGTGTAGGACTCGCCCGTCGCGAGGACGAGTCCGACGTCGTCATGCGGAACTGGTCGCCGGTTCTTCGAGCCGGGAGGGCGGCCGGGGCCGGGGCTGGTGGGTTTCGGTGCACGGGCTGGCGTGACCGTCTTCGCGTGCAGGTTCCTGAACCCCCGGCGGACTCGGGCGGGGGTGAGTCTGTTCGGTTCGGCCGGCCGCTCCCAGGGCCGGCGCAGGTCCCGCGTGAGCGGGCGGGCGAGGCGAAGTTGGGCGTTGATCCCGGAGTACAGGGCGCTGTGCCCGCGTCGGTGTTCCGGCGC
This sequence comes from Streptomyces sp. NPDC058880, assembly GCF_042742535.1. NCBI lineage: Bacteria > Bacillati > Actinomycetota > Actinomycetes > Kitasatosporales > Streptomycetaceae > Streptomyces > Streptomyces sp. NPDC058880. The sequence continues at coordinate 138,964 of NZ_JBHYMC010000009.1, read as the reverse complement.
GAGCGCCAGGTCCACGAGGGTCCGGACCGGTCCGTTGGTGCACAGCAGCGCGTCGCACAAGTCGAACAAGGCATCCGCCCGCGACGTCAGGCACTCATACAGTTCAGACCGGAACTCCGACAACTTCGACAACGCGTCTCGTTTGACGCTGTGCTCGACCAGTCCCACTCTCCCGGCCTCCGTACTACATCGACCCTGTGCACAGGATCGGAGCCCAGCCTCGCGCACGTCCGGTGAACGGGGGAAACTCCGAACAAGTTCGAGCCCAGTTCGACGCCGGTGGATAAACGACAAGGTCAGACGGGGCGGATGTGTGGAAGACGGAGGATCGGGCTGCGCCCGGCAGCGTGAAGACGCGCTGCTGAGTGGGTGAACGGCGCAGGTGGGGCCCGGCGCGGTACCGGAGTGCGGGAAGGATCTCGCGAGGGACGACCGGAGCCATTGCGCTCTGGGTACCGGGGGACCACTGAGGAAGAGGTAGTCGATGCTTGGTCATCAGCGTCCGTCGCGCTGCCGCAGGGCCGTACTGCTCGGCGGTGCCCTGGCCGCCGCTCTGGCACTTGCTCCCGTCACCGCCCATGCCGGCCCCCCGCCGTCCGCCGGTGGCGACGGTCTCGTCCCCGCCGTGCAGTCCTGGGGCACCAACGTCTCCGGGCAGCTCGGTGACGCCACTACCGCCGGCCGACAGAGTCCGATCACGGTCGCCGGGATCAGCAGCGTCACCGGCCTCGGCGCCGGCCCCGAGGCCAACCACGGGCTGGCCGTCCTGCCCAACCGCACCGTGAAGGCCTGGGGTCTCAACGACTTCGGGCAGCTCGGCGACGGCACCACCGTCAGCCACTCGACTCCCGGCACCGTCCCCGGCATCACCGCCGCCACCCAGGCCGCCGCCGGCGCCTTCCACAGCCTGGCGGTGCTGAAGGACGGCACCGTCAAGGCCTGGGGTCTCAACCTCTTCGGGCAACTCGGCGACGGCAGCACCACCAACAGCGCCACCCCCGTCACCGTGTCCGGCCTCACCGACGCGGTCGCGGTCGCCGCCGGCGGCTCGCACAGCCTGGCGGTACTGAAGGACGGCACCGTCAAAGCGTGGGGCTCCAACGCCGACGGGCAACTCGGCGACGGCAGCACCACCAACAGCGCCACCCCCGTCACCGTGTCCGGCCTGACGGGCGCGGTGGCTGTTGCCGCTGGTAGCTCGCACAGCCTGGCGGTGCTGAAGGACGGCACCGTCAAGGCCTGGGGCTTTAACCTCTTCGGGCAGCTCGGTGACGGCACTACCACCAACAGCACCACCCCCGTCACTGTGTCGGGCCTGACGGGCGCGGTGGCTGTTGCCGCCGGTAGCTCCCACAGCCTGGCACTTCTCAGGAACGGAACCGTCAAGGCCTGGGGAGCCAACAGCGACGGCCAGCTCGGAGACGGCACCACCACCGGCAGCACCACTGCGGTCTCCGTGTCCGGTCTGACAGGCGCAGTCGCCATCACCGCCGGCGGCCACCACAGCCTCACCGTCACGCGCGGCCCCTGGAAGCAGCGCCGGTGCACCGGCACCACCCTCTACACCTGGGGTGACAACAGCGACGGCCAGCTCGGAGACGGCACCACGACCGACCGCACCAGCCCGACTCCCATCGCCACCGGACTGACCACCATCACCCACCTCGCCGCCGGGCGGAACCACAGCCTCGCCGCCGGCGACCGCCCCGGCGGGCGTTGCCAGCACTGACCACACCACCCCCCACCTCACCTGCTCCAGTGCAGAGCCGAAGTCGGCGGGCTACGGCAGCCGTCCCCACCGGGTGGGGACGGCTGATCTGGATCTTCCGGCCCGGCCACCCGACGAACCTCGAAGTCAACCGCTGACGGATGATCTGCACCGAAGACTTCCGCCCACGACCAGCGTGAGCACCCGGACACCGGTCACACCACCCCTTTGACCAGCAACTTCAAGGTGTCGAATGCTAACGGCACGGCACGGCACGGCACGGCACGGCACCGCCCTGCCCGGCGGCGGGGGAGGGGCCCCTTGCACCCGGCCCCTCCCGCACCCCGTGGGGTCAGGGGGTGCTCATGGCCTTCTTCAGCTCCGCCGCCGCGTTGCGGTAGACCGGTATCAGGTCGAGGTCGTCCCCCGGGTAGTTGACGATCTCCACCTGCTTGGCGCCGGAGTCCGGCAGGACCGCTCCGGTCGTCATGTGCGCGTTGTCGAGCACCAGCGACGGCTTCTTCGCGGCGAGTTCGGCGAGTTGCGCCGGGGTCACCGCTTCCGGCCCGTACGTGCCCACTGTGGTGGCGCCCGCGAGCTTCGCCGACCAGGCGGTGAAGACCTGGGTCACGACGGACGGGCTGCCGCCGCCGGGCCAGGCCGCCCGGAGGTCCTGGTTCAGCTTCGCGTACTCGGCGTCGAAGCCGGTCTTCCACGCTGCGGCGGCGTCCGCCGTGCCGAACAGGCCGCCCAGACGGCCGACTTCGGCGGAGACCTTGGCGGGGTCGTTGTCGAGCTCCACCTCCACGAGCTTCGCCTTGGAGCCCGCCGCCTCCTTGATCTTCGCGGCGTACGGTTCGAAGGGGGCGTACAACACGAAGTCGGCCTTGGCCACGGCGGCGAGGTCCGAGGGCTTGGGATCGTAGTCAGGGGCGTGGTGCACGGACTGCGGCACGATGACCTTGATGTCCTCGGCGCCGGCGGCTTTGGCGAAGGCCCCCTCCCAGGTGGTCGTGACCACCACGGACGGCTTGCCGGTACGAGGCTGCTCCTGGCCCTCGCCGGACGTGGACGAGTCGTCGTTCCCGCAGCCGGCGGTCAGGAGGAGGGCCGCGCTCAGTGCGAGGACGGCAGGGATGCGGACGCGGGTGCGCGCCATGAGCTGATTCTCCGTTCGGGTATGAAATGCACCGCGAGGACCAGCGCCCCCGCGGTCAGGACGAGGACCGGGCCGGGCGGCCAGTCCAGCCACAGGGCCAGGAGGAACCCCGTCAGGTTCACCGTGACGCCGATGCCGACCGCCCACAGGGTGATCGACTTCAGCGAGCTGCCCAGGCGGCGCGCGGCGAGTGCGGGCAGCAGGGTCAGCGCGTCGACGAGCAGCGCGCCGGTGAGTTTGATGGCCCCGGCGACCGCGACGGCGACCAGGACCAGGAGTGCGGCCGTCAGGGCCCGCACCGGAACTCCGGAACACAGGGCGAGCTCGCGGTCGTACAGCAGCAGGCCGATCTCGCGCCGCCGCCACCAGAACAGGCCGGGCACGGCCGCGGCGAGGACACCGAGGACGACGAGGTCGGGCGTGCCGACCGACAGGATCGACCCCCACAGCAGGGCGAAGGCGCCGGAGGCGTTGACGCCCGACACGGCGAGCAGCAGCAGCGCCGCCGCGATGGCCAGGCTCATCAGCAGCCCCATCGCCCCCGAGAGGCCGTCGGGGGTGCGGGCGAGCGGGGCCACGCCCGCACCGGCCAGCGCGCACGCGACCAACGCGCACAGCATGGGGTCAAGCCCGGTGAGTAGGCCCACGGCGATGCCCAGCAGAGCCACGTGCATCATCGCGAACCGGACCGGCATGATGTCCAGGCCGACGATGACCACGCCGATGACCGGCAGTCCGACCGCCGCCAGCAGCAGGGCCGCCCCTGCTCTCTGCACGGGCAGCAGTTGGAGGAGTTCGCCGAGGTCGGCGGTGGCCAGGGTGGTCACCGGACCTCCCGGAGCCGGCCCGCTGCCATCTCCAGCACGCGGTCGCAGCGCTGCGCCAAGGTCCGGTCGTGCGTCACCACGATCAGTGTCACCGGCAGTGAGGTGAGGACGTCGGCGGCCTCCGCCTGCCCGTCGAAGTCAAGGGCGGCCGTCGGCTCGTCCGCAAGGAGCAGTTCGGCGCCCGCGGCCACACACCCGATCGCCCGGGCCAGGTACATGCGTTGCAGCTGTCCTCCGGACAGGGTGTGCAGAGGCCTGCCGGTCAGCGCGCCCACCCCGAGCCGGTCCGCGGCCTCGGCCGCTTCCGCCGGGGCGTTGCTGCCGGCCAGCAGTTCGGTGCCCAGCAGCGGGAAGCGTCCCGCTGCCGGCTTCTGGGGGATCCAGGCACAGGCCCGCCGCCGCCACGCCCACTCGGCGGGGGAGCGGCCCTCCCGACCGCCGACCAGGATCGAGCCGGACGTCTGGCGGTGCAGGCCGAGGACGGCACGCAGGAGGGTGGATTTGCCCGAGCCGTTGGTACCGGTCAGCGCCACGCGTTCACCGGCGGCGATCTCCAGGTCCACGTCGGCGACGGCCTCCACCCGGCCGTGCCGGCAGACGACTCCCCGCATGCGCACGTCCAGTCCGCCCATCACACGCCCTTCGATCGTCCTCGGCCGCGCGGGACGGCGCGGTCGCGCCTCCCACGTGCCAGTAGTCGGACGAGGGTCGTCCGGGGTTCCCGCCGAGCGGGACGGATTGCGCCCGGTCCCGCCGCGGAGCGGACGGCTCAGGCCGGTACCTCCTGGAGGTTCAGCTGCCAGGACACCCCGAAGCGGTCGTTCACCCAGCCGAAGCGGGCGCTGAAGCCGTACGAGCCCACGGGCATCAGCTCCTGACCCCGGTCGGCGAGGGCCGTGTAGAGCCGGTCCAGCTCGGCGGCGGACTCGCACTCCACGAAGAGCGAAACCGCCGGGGTGAAGCCGAACTCGTGCCTGACATGGCTGTCGATGCACATGAACCGCTGCCCGGCGAGCGCGAAGGTGGCGCGCAGCACGGTGCCCTCCTCGCCCGGGCCGTCGGCGCCGTAGCGGGTGAGGTCGATGACCTCGGAGCCGTCGAAGAGGGAGGTGTAGAAGGTCAGCGCCTCCTCCGCCCTGCCCTCGAACATCAGGAACGTGGTGATCTTCTGTGGTGCCGAGGCCATCGAGCCGGTCCTCCGGGTGAGGTGTGGGGGTGGGGGACGAGCGGTGACGAGATGAGGGAAGGAGGCGACTCTATGTCCTTCGTCAAGGCTTTCGTCGGGTTTGAGGTGATTCGGTCGTGCTGGGGTCGTGCGGCGAGCCCGATGCCCAGGGGGACGCGGCGTGCGGAGAAGGTGCCGTCGCGGAGCACGGCGAACGGGACGCGGATGCGTCGGCGGGTGCGGCGGAGGAGACACGGTGAGCGGCGGTGGGCCGCCGGCGTGCTCGCGCACCCACGTCCTACAGAGCGGGCACCGGGTCCGTCCCGCCGAACCGGGGACGTCCCACGGTATCCGTTGGCATCATGGCCCTGCCAGGAGGTCCCGACGGGGTGGGGTGGCGGCCCGGGTGAAGTTCGTCCGGCTCGCCGAGTTCCTCCGCCACAACGCCGTCAACCTGCGGGTGCGCCTGCACGATGAGGGCGCGATCCTGATGAAGTCCACGGCCGAGTTGCGCGGACTCCTCGAACGGAGCCAGTCCACCCAGGACCAGCTGCGCGCCAGCGCCGACGCGATCCGCGACATCGTCGGCGGCAGGATCCTCGACATCGAGAACGAACTGCAGCTCAAGTTCAGCGAGTTCCTGACCGGCATCAGCCGCGAGATCGCCGACTGGCATGTCACGAGCGGCCCCGGCCGGCTGACCCGGGCCGTACGGTCCTACACCAAGGGCGGCCGCGTCGCCGCCCAGCACGCGCTGATGGACGCGTACACCGTCCAGTTGCAGGAGCGCATGCAGGTGTTCTGCGCCGATGACCTCGACCGGCTCATCGAGCAGCGCCAGGCCGACCTGGTGCGCCAGCTCGAACCGCTGATCAGGGCGCACGCCAGCCTCCTCGACAAGCTCCGCGCCGAGCTCACCGGCACGCAGTCCGTACGCGACCAGGACCACCTGCTCTACACGCTGGCCATCGCGGCGGGCAAGGGCATCGGGCGCGACGCGCGCCGCCGCGGTGACGACGTACCGCTGCTGTTCCGGCCCAGGTCGCTCATGGCGATCGGTGCGGGAGGCGGCGCGGCCGTCGGAGCGCTGATGGCCTCGGGGGCGGTCATCTTCGGCAACGGCAAGCTCCAGTCACGTGCGGCGGAGGAGTGCTCCGACCACGTGAAGGACTCGGCGGCGCTGACCGCCCGCCAGTACGCCGACAGCCGTGCCGCGGACCTGCGTTCCGTGTGGGGCGGAATCAGCGAAACACTCCACCTCCAGCTCCAGGACCTCATCGGGATCGTCCAGCGCACCATCGAGGAGTCCCGGACGGACGAGCAGGCCAAGGCACGGACGCGGGACAAGCTCTACGCGTTCGAGCAGCGGATCACCGAGGTCGAGCAGCACATCGCGACCTTCCTGCAGCCGTTCGTCTCCGAGGGCGAACGCGAGTAGGCGTAGCCGGGAGGGGCGTCCGGGGGCCGAGGCCGGGGGCGGCACCCGGCCGTGCCATGGAGACGGCGGCCTACACCGGGTGTCCGTCGGCGTCCGTGTGGTCCTTCTGGGTGGAGAACTTGTTCAGGAACACGTCGTACCTGCCGTCGGGCCGGCGGGTCAGGGTCGCGCCGTCCTGCCAGACGCCGTTCTCGGGCCACCACTGGCTGCCGGCCGGGTCGCCCTGGTTCTGGTGGATGTTGTGCACGCCCAGGCCGGTGTCGAAGGGTTCCCCGAAGACCAGGACGGGCCGTCCGACGACGAGCATCGGCTCAAGGGCGAGCGCGGCCTGCAGATTGGTGCCCGAGGTCCAGGGCCGCGGGCACCCCAGCAGCCGTTCGAGGAGCTTCCGCACCCGCTCGGGCAGCCACGGGGGCAACGGCGGGCCGCCCCGCAACGCCGGATGCCGGATGTAGTCGAGGGCGCCGGACCCGGCCGTGGGGGCGAGGTCGTGGAACCCGGGCGCCAGCACGGCCACCGGGCCGAGCGCGGCGGCGTCCACCGTGAGCACTTTCCACTGCACGCCGGTCGCCGAGTCGTGGCTGTCCACGTCGACGGCGCACCTGTAGCGTCCGTCCGGCGCGTCCACCCGGAGATTGACGTGGAACCAGGCCCCTTCGGTGTCGGGGGTGTCCCGGAAGTACTCGTGCAGGGTGCCGGACAGCACCCCGTAGCGCGCGAAGGGCATGTTCCCCAGTGAAGCACCCGGGGCGCCGCGGCGGGCGCGGCGACGCGCGCCCCCGGCAGGGGTCGGCCCGGCCCGGTCCGGACGGGCGAGGGCTGGCGACGGCAACCCGTCGCGCGGGCGGGGCCGTTGCACCGCCCGCTCCCGCGCGGCCTCCGCCGCCCGCAGGGAGCAGGGTCAGCGGCGGGCCGGGAGCATGTCGTAGGTGACCCACATGGTGCGCGCGGCCACCTGGTCGTACTTGGCCCGTGCCCGGTGGTTGTCGTCCGCGGTGATCCAGCGGACCACGCTCCAGCCGCGCGCGGCGGCGAGCTCGCGCAGCGCGCCGAGCAGCAGGTCGGCGGCGCCCGAACCGCGGTGCTCCGGTGCCACGAACAGGTCGTCGAGGAAGCAGCCGACCGTCGCCGACAGGGGCCGGGCGAACGGACGGTAGTGGGCCAGGCCGAGGAGGCGTCCCGCGCCGTCCTCCGCCACCAGCGCGCCGACCTCGTGTTCGGGGTCGTTCACCCACGCCCACACCGTGGCGGCCGCCTCATCGGTCTGCTCGACCGCGTAGAAGTCGGCGTAACCGCGGTACAGGACACGCCACTGCGCGAAGTCCCCGGGCTGTGCGGCGCGCACGGTGATGTCGGTCATGGGCTGGACTCCGGTGTTCGAAGGGGGCCGGGACGGGGCGGACCGCTCGGATTCCGCACGGTGCGGACCATCGATCATGCTGGAGTCCTGCCGGGCGGGCACGCTGCCGCGGTGTCCAAACGGGGACGGCCGCAGCGCCATCGTGGACGGTGGCACCGGGGCGCGCCGGCCCTGCCCGACGGCCGCCGGGTCAGCCTTCCGGCGTGCTGATGTCGACGAGCCAGGTGATGCCGAAGCGGTCCGTGCACATGCCGAAGACGTCGCCCCACATCTGCCGCTCCAGCGGCACCGAGACCGTGCCGCTGCCGGAGAGCGCGCCCCAGTAGCCGCGCAGCTCGGCGTCGTCGTCCCCGCTGACGCTCACCGAGATGTTGTTGCCCGGATCGTGCCGGGTGCCGGGCGGGTTGTCGGCGCCCATGAGCGTGAAGCCGCCGGCGGTCTCCAGCATGCCGTGCATGATCCGGTCGGCGGCATCGCCGGCCTCCTCGCCGCCGAAGTCGCCGTAGGTGTTGAGCGCCAGGGTGCCGCCGAAGACCTCCTTGTAGAACTCCATCGCCTGCCGGGCGTCGCCGTCGAAGTTGAGGTACGGGTTGAGGCGAGAAGGCATGGAGAGGTTCCCTTCCTGATGGTCTGCCGGCCCCTCACGTTAGGGGAGTCGGGCAGATCGCGCCGGACGGCCGTCGTGGATTCGGCGACGGCCCGTCACCAAGCTGTGAAGCTCCGGCGGGATGCTGGTGCCAGGCCGCCGGAACCGGACCGGCCCCGCGCGTGTCGCGCCTCATCTGGGGGAACACCATGAGCTCTGTACGCCGAACCGCTGCCCTCACCGCCCTGTCCGCCCTGTCCGTCTTGGCGCTGACGGCCTGCGGTCCCGCCGATGACGCGGCGGGCGGTTCCGGCACCCCGTCGGCGGGCACGCCGGCCGCCGGGGCGTCCCCTTCCGCCTCCGCCGCACCCTCGGGGTCCGCCACCCCGGCTGCGAAGCCGTCGAAGTCCGGCGGGTCCCCTGGCAGCAGCACGCCGACCGACCCGGATGGTGCCGTGCTCCCGTGCGGCACCGGCGACGTGACGTTCACGGCGAGCCTGGCGGAGCCCACGACCAGCAGCTACCTGTTGAAGATCACCAACAGGGGTGCGAAGGCGTGCAGGGCGCTCGGGCACCCGGTCGTGACCTTCGGAGCTCTGGACGGGCAGGCCACGGAGCGGGGCACCGCCCCGGGAATCGTGGACGCGATCAGGCTGGACCCGGGCGAGTCCGCCTACGCCGGCCTGATGGGCGGCCCCGCCGACGGCACCGGGAGGACCGTCGACTCGATCGCGATGACCATGAACACCGAGTCCGACCTGGTCCAGACGCCGCTCAGGGCGTCGACCCCCGGTTTGTACGTCTCCGCCACCAGGAACTCCGTGACCCCGTGGGTGGACAACGCGGAGGACGCCCTGAGCTTGTAGTTCCGACGGGTGACCCTGACCGAGCTGCGGCGGGTCGCGGGTGGGCGCCGCGGAGGGCCGCCAGGATGACTCCGGTCAAGTGGGGCCGTCCATGACGCAGAAGGAGCACTTCATGCTGGAAAGACAGCGTCGCAAGAACACCACCGCAGTGACCTTCGTGCTGCCCGGCGGCGACCCGCCGGGCCCCGTCAGCGTCGTGGGGACGTTCAACGACTGGCAGCCGGGCGCCCACGTACTCGAACCGCGCCCCGACGGCATGCGGGCGGTGACGGTCGCGCTTCCCGCCAAGTCCACGCACTCCTTCCGCTACCTCGCGGCCGGGGACTACTGGTTCAACGACGCCGGCGCCGATGGGCACGAAGGCCCCAACAGCCGCCTGGACACCTGACGTCCGCCAGCTGAGCCGCTGAGGCGCTGGGCCGCACGCCTCCGCACCGGCACCCGCCGGGGCGGGGGCGTGCGCGCGGGACGGGCCGTGCTGAGCGTCGTCCGGGGCCCGCCGGAGGTCAACGCGCGGCCCCGGACGTCCCCGTATCGGGGGATCCGCTCCCTTGCTCCCGCGTGTACGCCCCTGTCTCTCCTGCGGAGGTGCTACACAGCGGCATCCACCCGGACCGGACCCGAGGAGCGGACGGATGATGCAGAGCCCGGCGGCCCACCGCCGTATGGAAGACGGCGCCGCCCGGAGCGAGGGGGGAGCGGACGCCGACGGTGCCGCGGACCGGGCCGCGCTCGCCGCCGCGACCGGGACGGTGATGGCCCTGGTGCCCTGCACCGGCGAACGTGCCCGGCGCGTCCTGGGCAACGCGGCACAGGCCGCGGGCGTCACGCTCCCCGCCATGGCCCGCACGGTCCTCGCCACCCGGACCGGACCCGGTGACGCGGACCCCGACTGCGAGCGGGCGCTGCACGCCGAGATTGGGCACGCCCGGAGCCCCCACCCTCCCGGACCTCCCGCCTCCGGCACGCTCCTGCCGGCTCCGCACGTGCTGCGCCGCCACCTGAACCACCTGCGGGCCGTGCGCCGTCGTACCCTGGCGGCGCCGGAGGACCCGGCGCTGCGCGCCGCGATGGAGGACGCCGCGTACACGCTGTGCGTCCTGATGGGGCAGCGCAACACCCACAGCGCGCTGCTCGCCGCCGAGGAGCTGGTGGCAGCTCACCGGCTTCCGCCGGTCCAGGGGGCCGGCCCGGTGTCCGCGGGCGGCGCCTGCTGACCCGTGCCGGAGCCGCCCAGCGCCGCCACGGCCGCCACCAGCCGGTCCCAGAACAGGTCGGCCCGCAGCCCGACGGCGACCCGGGCGTTCGCCGGCCGTCCCAGGGTGCCGTGCAGGTCCACCACGGTCGCCCCGCGGGTGTGCCGGCCGTGGAGTTCCACGGCCACGTGCGCCTCTACACAGGTGACCAGCCCCGGGTCGATGACCCGGGCGACCGCGACCGGGTCGTGGACCGGGGGAGCGGGGAAGCCCCACAACCGCAGGTAGGTGCCCGCGAAGAACCCCAGCAACTCGGCGCAGATCCGCCCGAGGTCGGTGTCCAGGGCCTCGAAGCGGGCGACGACCTCGGCAGTTGCGAGGGCCTGGTGGGTGACGTTCAGCCCGCACATGGTCACCGGCACGCCGCTGCGGAAGACGATGTCCGCGGCCTCCGGGTCGGTGTGGATGTTGAACTCGGCGGCCGGGGTCCGGTTCCCCCGGTCCGTGGAACCGCCCATCAGCACGATCTCCCTGATCCGGCCCGTGAGCTCGGGGTACCGGGTCAGCAGCAGGGCGATGTTCGTCAGCGGCGCCGTCGGTACCAGGGTGACCGGCTCCGGGTGCTCGGCCAGCACCCGTCGCAGCAGTTCCACGGCGTGCTCGGGCTGGGCCGTCAGGGACGGCTCGGGGAAACGGGGGCCGTCCAGCCCCGACACCCCGTGCACGTCCTCGGCGACCCGCAGCGTCTCCACCAGCGGCCCCGCGCACCCGGCGGCGACCGGGACCCCCGTGATACCGGCGACGGTGCACACCCGCAGGGCGTTCAGAGTGGTTTTCTCCACGGTCTGGTTGCCCGCCACCGTGGTGACGGCCAGCAGCTCGACCCCTGGGTCGCCCGCCGCGAGGAGGATCGCCAGGGCGTCGTCATGGCCCGGGTCGCAGTCGATGACGATCGGGACGGGGGCAGGGACGGGGGCAGGAACAGGAACAGGAAAAGAGACGGGATCACTCAAGGCCGGACACCTCTCCTCGGTCCGCCGCCGCTGCGGCGCGGGCCACCGGATCCAGTGTGCGCACCGACGGGCCGGCACACACCGCTTGCGCCGGCCGGCGCGGCGAACGGAGGGCGCGACGCCCGCGAACAGCCGTGGGTGTGCTCACCGCGGCCGAACAGTGCGGGGGCGACCGACCGGACAATGTCAGTGGCGTGCGTCACAGTTGAGGGAAGTGGCAGCAGCACGTCCCTCCCGTGCGGGGTGATCTCCATGCAGTACGCGATCCGGGCCGAGGGCCTGGCGAAGCGGTTCAAGCAGACGCGTGCACTGGCCGGCGTGGACCTCCAGGTGCCCGTCGGCAGCGTCCTCGGCCTGCTCGGGCCCAACGGCGCGGGCAAAACGACCGCCGTCCGGATCTTCGCCACCCTCCTCCGGCCGGACGAGGGCCGCGCGGAGGTCGCCGGCTACGACGTCGTCCGGGAGGCGGGCCGGGTCCGCTCGGTGATCGGGCTCACCGGCCAGTACGCCGCCGTCGACGAGAACCTGACCGGCACGGAGAACCTGCTGATGATCGGTCGACTGCTGGGCATGCCGCGCGGCGCGGCCCGGTCCCGGGCCGCCGAGCTGCTCGACCGCTTCCGGTTGACCGAGGCGGCGGGACGGGCCGCCAAAACGTACTCGGGTGGCATGCGGCGGCGTCTCGACCTCGCGGCGAGCCTGGTGGGGCGGCCGCAGATCCTCTTCCTGGACGAGCCGACCACCGGACTCGACCCGCACAGCCGTGGTGAGGTGTGGGACATGCTGCGCGGATGGGTGGCCGAGGGCGTCACGGTGCTGCTGACCACGCAGTACCTGGACGAGGCGGACCGGCTGGCCGACAGCATCGTCGTGATCGACAAGGGCACGGTCATCGCCGACGGCACGCCCGACGAGCTGAAGGCGCAGGTCGGCGGGCAGGTCCTCCAGCTGCGGCCGGCTCGGGCCGAGGACCTCGCCACCGCCCATGCCCTGATCGCCGAGGAAGCGGGCCCCCTGGCGGAGATCGAGGGCGACGGGATCACCGTGCCCGTCAAGGACCCGGAGCTGATGCCGAGCGTGGTCCGGCGGCTGGACCGGGCGGGCATCGGGGTGGCGGAGCTGACCCTGCGGCGCTCGTCGCTCGACGAGGTGTTCATGGTCCTGACCGGCCACCGGGCCCAGTCGGCGACGGCACCGGGCGACGGGGGCCCGGACGGGGGCGGGGGCGACGAGCAGTACGCGACCGCGGGGAGCCTGCCGTGACCACCGCCTCCACACCCGTGACCGGCGCGCTCGGCGGCAGTGGCCGGGTACGCCCCCTGGCGGCCCTGCGGCAGACCGCGACGCTCGCCTGGCGCAGCCTGGTCTCCGTCAAGCACAATCCGCTGGAGCTCGTCGACTACAGCATCTCGCCGATCATGTTCGTCTTCCTGTTCACCTACGTCTTCGGCGGACAGATGGCCGGATCCCCGCAGGCATACCTCCAGTACGCCCTCGCCGGGATCATCGTCCAGAACACGCTCTTCATGAGCATGTACACGGCGATGGCGCTGAACATCGACCTCACCAAGGGGGTCTTCGACCGCCTCCGCAGCCTGCCCGTCGCCCGCTCGGCACCGCTCCTCGGACGGATCGCGGCCGACCTGGCCAAACAGCTCTGGGCGATGCTCCTCATGATCGCTCTGGGCACCCTGCTGGGCTTTGAGATCACCGGCGGTGTCGCCGGTTTCGCCGGCGGGATCCTGCTGCTCCTGATCTTTGCCGCGGCCGTCTCGTGGACGGCCGTCCTGATCGGGATGCTGGCCGGCGACGCGGAGAAAGTGCAGGTCTTCGCCTTCACGCTGATCTTCCCGATCACCTTCACGAGCAGTGCCTTCGTGATGGTCGACACGATGCCCGGCTGGCTCCAGGCCTGGGTGAACGTCAATCCCGTCACCCAGCTGTCGGACGCCTTCCGCGGACTGCTGCTCGGCACCCCCGCAGGGGAGCCGATCATGTGGTCCCTGGTCTGGGCGGCGGGCATCGCGATCGTCTTCGTGCCCCTGGCCATGCGGGCCTACCGCTCCCGGGTCTGACGGCTTCCAGCCGTTGCCCCTGCGCGGCCGCGTTACTGGAGCTTCGACAGCTCGACCGAGTCGGCGGCTGCGGGAGGCTCGGGCCGGACGGGCTCGTCGAAGGCGGAGAAGGTGGCCTCCACACGCTCGCCGGAGGCCTTGGTGCCCTGGACGCGCAGGAGGTACGGCTCGTCCTGCGTGGACACCTGGTAGCTGCCGGTGTCCCCGCCGCGCTTTCCGGTGACCGTGATGGCCGGACGGCCGTCGACGGTGGTGCGCGCGCCCTTCGTCAGCTGCTCGTTCGCCGGTTTCGAGGAGAACTCCGACTTGAAGTAGTCGAGATCGCAGAACTGGGCGAAATCGCGCAGCATGATGTTGTCCGTGGTGCCGTGCAGGTAGCGGCCGTTGATCAACGCGATCGCGTCCTCGGCCGCCTCGGCCGGTACTTGGGCCCGCAGCAGGTCGTCGTCGAGCTTCATCCACACGTCGTTGCCGCGTTTGACGACGTCGGCCTTGCCGGAGCCGCCGGGAGGAGTGACGGTGCCGACGCAGTCGCCCGCATCGTCGAACCGGATGTCCAGCGCGGTGGTGCCCGCGCCCTCCGACACCTTGGCCACCATGCGCATGGAGGTGACCTTCGACATCGCCGTCCGGGAGGCCTCGGCGATGGCCTGTGCGCTCTTGTCGGCCATGCCGTTGTCGTCGGCCAGGGCGGTGCCCGTACCGGCGCCCGCGAACACGATCAGACTGGCGGTTCCCACGGCCGCGCGGCGGGCCGCGGCTGCTGCCCGGGATGCGGACATCCGGCGTCACCTCCTCGGGCCGCCGCCGGATGGCGCCTGGTGACACCCTGCCTCCGGTGCGGCCGGTCACCGGTTCAGCGTAGGTCCGTGCCGCGTACGCCGCAGCCCGGGGCCCGGCGGCCGGTCTCGTACGGCACCGGCGGGCCCCGGGCCTCCGGTCGCGTCAGTTCCGGGCCGTCAGCCGGAGACGGCCTCGGCCCACTTCCGGTCGACGGTCCTGCCCGCCTTCGCCTGCTGCTGCTCGGTCGGGAACGCCGGTGTGCCCTCGACCGTGGGCAGCATCTCCGCCAGGGCTTTGTCGAGGGTGCCGTTCTCCTGCATGGACTTCATGAGCACCGGTCGCGCGTACGCCCCGAGCCGGATGTTCTGGCCCTCCGGGCTGAACAGGTACTCCTGCCACAGCCGCGCCGCCGCGGGGTGCGGGGCGTCCTTGTTGATCCCCTGCGCGTAGTACTGGGCGAAGCTGCCGTCGAAGGGGATGGAGGTCCGCCAGTCCAGGTCCGCGCCCTTGCGGCGGAACTCGTCGGCATACCCGAGGTTGAGGAAGTCCCAGTCGATGCTGATCGGCGTCCGCCCCTGCTCGATCGTCGCCGGAGTGGACTCGACCGGGATGAAGTTGCCGTTCCTGCTGAGCTCGGCGAAGAAGTCGATGCCGGGCTGGATGTTGTCGAAGGAGCCCCCGTTCGCCAGGGCCGCCGCGTACACCCCGGCGAAGGCGGAGCCCGATTTGGTGGGGTCGCCGTTGAGCGAGACCTGGCCCTTGTACTCGGGTTTGCGCAGGTCGGCGAAGGTCGCGGGGCAGGTCTTGACACGCTTGGCGTCGCAGCCGATCGAGACGTAACCGCCGTAGTTGTTGTACCAGCGGGCCCGGGGGTCCTTCTGCTCGTCGGGGATGTCGTCGTACGGGGCGACCTCGTACGGGGTGAGCAGACCCTGCCGGGCCGCACCCGGCGCGAAGGTGCCGCCCACATCGATCACGTCCGGGGCGGTTCCATCGCGCCGGTGCTCCTTGAGGGCGTTGATCTCGTCCTGGCTGGAGCCCTCAGGGTTCTCCACGATGACCCGGATCCCGTACTTCTTCTGGAAGCCGTCGATCAGCTCCCCGTAGCCCGCCCAGTCGGAGGGGAGCGCGATGGTGTTGAGGACCCCCTCCTTCCTGGCCGCGGCGGTGAGCGCCGCCATGCCGCCCGCGTCCGCGGCCGAGGTCGCCACCGCGGGTGCCCTGGGCGCTGCGGGGGGCTTGTCCCCGCAGGCGCCGAGGGGTCCCGCGGCGAGGCCGAGGCAAGCGGCGACGGCAGCGGTGCGGAGACGGGGTGCGGGCACAAACGCTCCATAACGGGCGGCACGTACTGATCCAGGCCAGCGTACGTGCGTCGGCCGCGACAGCGCAGTCCCGGCGGGCCGCGCCGCCGCCGGTCCTCCGGGCGACGTACCGCACCAGCCTCAGAAGGGCTCGTCGTCCCAGGCCGCGAGCAGCGCCGCCCCCAGATCCTCCCCGGCCGTGGCGGATCCGGCCTGGAGGGCCTGCTCACTCCAGATGATCTTCCCGCGGGCGGTGTAGCGGGTGCCCCACCGCTCGGCGAACTGCGCGACCAGGAACAAGCCGCGCCCGCCCTCGTCGGTCTCCTCGGCCCGTCTCAGGTGGGGGGAGGTGCTGGACCCGTCGGACACCTCGCAGACCAGGCTGCGGTCGTACAGCAGTCGCACCCGGATGGGCTGCGACCCGTAGCGGACGGCGTTGGTGATCAGCTCGCTCAGGATGAGCTCCGTGGTGAAGGCGATGTCCTCCAGGCCCCATTCCGCCAGCCGGCGGGCGCAGGCGTTGCGCACCGGGGACACCGCTGCCGGATCGGACTCCACCTCCCACTCGGCGATCCGGCCGGGATCCAGCCGCCGGGTGCGGGCCACCAGCAGCGCGATGTCGTCACTCTGCCGACTCGGCAGCATCGCGCCGATCACCGCCGCACAGGTCTCCTCCGGGGTCCTGGCGGGCCCGGCGAGGGCCGCACCGAGTGCCGCCAGACCCGTGTCGACGTCCTGGTCGCGGCTCTCCAGCAGCCCGTCGGTGAAGAGCACCAGTTGGGACCCTTCCGGCACGGTGAGCGTCGCGGTGTCCATGGGCAGACCGGCGCCCAGGCCCAGCGGCGGAGCGACCGGAAGGTCGGGGAAGGAAACCGTCCCGTCGGGATGGACGACGGCGAGGCCCGGGTGCCCGGCGGTCGCGGCGGTCACCTGCCCGGAGACGGAGTCGTAGACGGCGCACAGGCAGGTGGCGCCGGTCAGCCCCTGCCACTCCTGCTCACCGGCACCCTCGTCGGTGTCGATGTGGGCGACCAGTTCGTCCAGGTGACTCAGGAGCTCGTCCGCGGGCAGGTCGAGCGTCGAGAAGTTGTGCATGGCGGTGCGCAGCCTGCCCATCGTGGCGGCGGCGTGCAGGCCGTGCCCCACGACATCGCCCACCACCAGGGCCACCCGGGCGCCGGGCAGCGGGATGACGTCGAACCAGTCGCCGCCCACCCCCGCCTGGGCGGGCAGGTAGCGGTGGGCGACCTCGACCGCGGACTGGTCCGGCACGCCCCGGGGCAACAGGCTGCGCTGCAGCGTGACGGCCATGGTGTGCTCGCGCGTGAAGCGGCGGGCGTTGTCGATGGAGAGGGCCGCCCGGGCGGTCAGCTCCTCGGCGAAGGACACGTCCTCCTCCTCGAAGGGCGGAGAGGGCTCGACCCGCCAGAAGCCGGCCATCCCCAGCAGCACGCCGCGGGCCCGCAGCGGAACGGCGATCACGGAGTGGACGCCCCGGTCCAGCATGCGCTGCGAACGCACGGGGTCCTGGGCCATCCAGTCGCGGCTGCCTCGCAGGTCCGCCACCCGTACCGAGTGCTCCCCGGCCACCCCGATCGCCATGGGGCTCGTGGGGACGAACCGGATCAGCTCGCCGACGGGGTAGAGCGGATGGGTGTCCATCGCGGCGACCACGGCGGTCCGGCGCATCTCCGTGCCCGGTTCGGGCGGCTCGTCACCGTGCAGCACCGGGTCCAGCAGATCGACCGAGGCGATGTCGGCGAATCTCGGGACCGCCACCTCCGCCAGTTCCCCGGCGGTGCGCTCCACGTCCAGCGTCGTACCGATGCGCACCCCCGCGTCGTAGAGCAACTTCAGCCGCTCGTGGGCCACCTCGGCGCGGCCGGAGAGCGCCCGCAGCTCGGTGGTGTCCCGCAGGGTGACCACGGTCCCGGCCTGCCCGAAGGGGGCGGTGGGCCGGATGTTCACCGCCAGCAGCCGGTCGGCCGCCACGTGCAGCTCGTCCGTGGCGCTACGGCCCGAGGCGATCGACGCGGCGGTCGCCTGCTCCAGGCCCAGCTCCGTGACGGGTCGCCCCTCCGCGTCCGCCGGCAGCTCCAGGAGACGCCGCGCCTCGTCGTTGGCCAGCAGCAGGCGCCCGCCGTCACCGACGATCAGTACGCCTTCCCGCACCGCGTGCAGCACCGCGTCGTGGTGCTCGTACATCCGCGTCATCTCCGCCGGCCCCAGGCCGTGGGTGCGGCGCAGCAGCCGACGGCTCACCAGGGCCGTCCCGCCCGCGGACAGGGCGAGCACCAGGGCGGCGGCGCCGAGGACCACCGGCAGCTGCCGGTTGACCATGCTCTGCACGTTCGAGACGGTGACCGGGGAGGACACGACGGCGATGACCCGGCCCTCGGAGTCCTTGACGGGGACCGCCGAGACCACGGACTGCCCCAGGGAGCCCTCGAACGTCTCGGTGAAGGCGTTGCCGGCCGCCGCCCTGGAGAAGGGGCCGACCACGCGCTTGCCGATCTGCCGGGGGTCCCGGTGGGCGACGGTGACCCCGTCGAGGGTGTACACGTTGATGCCGTCCACACCGGCGACCTTCTGCGCCGCCTGGGCGCTGGGCTGGAGCACGGCGCTCGGATCGGGACTGCGCAGGGCGGCGACGATGCCGGGGGACTCCGCGAACGTACCGGCGGCAGCGAGCGTACGGTGCCGGGCGTCCAACATGGCGTCGCTGCGGGCCTGCACCACGAGGGCCACCACCGCTGCCGCGACCAGGAGCACCACCAGGACGAGCTGGAGGAGAAACACCTCGCCGGCCACGCTGCGCGCGCTCAGCAGGGCCGACAGCCGCTGCGGCCGACGCTCCCCGCTCTCCCGGGTCCGGGCGCCTCCCCGCGGCTCCTGCCGATCTTCCGGGTGCGGGTCTGGGGAGGCGGCGGCGGAGCGCTTGGCCGAGCCGGGCAGCACGCGCCGCAGGTGTCCCAGGAAGACGGTCATAATCCATCTTCCAACCTCTCCGGCGTGTCGGCAGCGGGGAGCGCCGTCCGCCGCTCGGCGCGTCCCCGCGATCGGCGGGTTCAACCGCTCCGTGAAGGTTCGTCCGGGCCATCCGTCGTCCGCGCCGGGGCCAGGGTGGCGGGTGGCCGGGTGTCGAGGGCTTCGCCGTAGAGGCGGAACAGGCGCGGACTGCCGCGGTCCGGGGCGCCGTCCCCCAGGGCTTCCCAGCACCGGGCGGCCAGGGCGCGGGCGCGGGCGCCGGGCCAGGGCCGGGGCAGCAGCTCCGGGGGCAGCAGGGGGTCGGGTTCCATGGCGGCGGTGAAGGCCGCCGCGAGCTCGATGGCGTACCTCAGCCGCTCCGTGCCGGTGGGCCGGCTCGGAGCGGACAGGCGGGCCGCGGCGAGTCCGGCCAGCGCCTCGTACCGCTCGGCGATCGCGTCGAGCGGCCACAGGAGGGCGGCCAGCCGCGCGGGATCCCGCTCCTCACCGACTCGCAGGTCCCGGCTGGTGAGGCGGGTGAGCGAGGGCAGGACGCCGAGGTGGCGGGCGTGGGCCTCCACGAGGTCGCCGATCGCGTGCGCGGCGACGTACAGGCCGCCCTGGAGCGGGGCGGCACCGAGGTGCAGGAGGGTGTCGCGCAGGGCGTCCCGGGACTGCCGGGCGGTCTCGGGGATGGCGAAGGCGAACAGGTGCCAACTGCCGTCCCAGGGGGCGAGGCCCCGGTCCTGCCGGTAGGCGTGGCGGACGTACTCGACGTCCGGTGCGACGGCGCCCGTCGGGTCGGCGGTGGCGCGCAGGCGTGCCTTGCGGCCGCGTCCCTCCTGGGTGAACCGGCCTTCGGCGACGAGCCGTTTGAGGCAGAGGCGGACCTGCTGGTCGGTCATGCCGAGGGTTTCGGCGACGTCGTACAGCTCGCCCGCGTCGACGGTGCCGTCCTCGCGGACGAGGGCGAACACCAGGGTCCGGGTCCCAATGCCCGGGGTGGCGGGCTCTGCCGCGGGTCGGCTTGTCATCGCTGCTGCTCCCTGGTGTGGCCGGGGCGTGCCCCGGCTGCTCGGTGCATCGTGGTCACCGCGCCGAAGCCCATGAGACGCTTCAGGTACGGGGTCTGCTCGGTCCGCACGGCGCTGAAGCCGTGCCGCTCGTACAGGGCGCGGGCCCGGGGGTTGACGTCGATGACGTCCAGTCTGACGCGGGTGCACCGGTGTTCGGCCGCGAGGGCCGCGACCTCCGTCAGCAGGTGGCTGCCGATGCCCGTGCCGCGGTGCGCGGGGTCGACGGCGATCCCGTCCATCACCAGTTCCCCCGGCTCCGGGGTGCGTTCGAGCAGGGCCAGGACAGCGAGCCGGGGCAGGCCGCGGAAGGGCCCGTAGGAGCCGAGCACCTCGCGCAGGCCGCCGCCCGTCAGTGCGCGTCCGTCGAGCCGGTAGCCGGCCACGCCCACGACACGGTCGCCGCCCGGGGTGAGGGCGACGACGCCGCGGTCGTGGTGGAGATGGGCGGCGATGAAGTCCCGGCCGCGCTCGGGCGGGCCCAGGGCGGCGCCGAGCTTGCGGCCGAAGGCCTCCCAGTACAGCTCGGCGACCTGCGCCTCGGCCCCGCGCGGCACGCCGCGCCGGATCACGACCGCTGCGGATTCCGCCTCGGATTCTGCTGCCGGTTCCATGAATCCTCCTCGCGGTCTACGCATGGCAGTTTTCGTATGAACATAATACGGTCGAATGAAGAACGACCGTTAGTAAATCGATAGTTTTTTGGGGGGCGGATGGAACGCGTGCGTGCGGTGCGCTCGCCGCGGCGGCGCCGGGTGCTGCGGGCCGTGCTCGCGGCGCTGGCCGC
The DNA here is from genome assembly GCF_042742535.1 of Streptomyces sp. NPDC058880. Classification (NCBI taxonomy): domain Bacteria; kingdom Bacillati; phylum Actinomycetota; class Actinomycetes; order Kitasatosporales; family Streptomycetaceae; genus Streptomyces; species Streptomyces sp. NPDC058880. Next base: position 118,660 of record NZ_JBHYMC010000009.1, on the reverse strand, counting down.
GCTGGCCGTCGTGGCGGCGGGTCTGGGCGGGCTGGTGGTGTGGCAGAACACCTACGAACTGCGCGAGGAACAGGTGGTGATACGTCAGGACGGGCGCGCACTGGACGGCGTCCTTGCCCTGCCCGAGCGGGGCAAGGGGCCCTTCCCGCTGGTGGTGTTCGTACACGGTGACGGGCCGGTGGACGCCACCCACGACACCTTCTACCGCCCGATGTGGGAGGCCTTCGCCCGCGCCGGGTACGCCTCGCTGTCCTGGAACAAACCGGGCGTCGGCGGTGCGCCCGGCGACTGGCTCGACCAGAGCATGGACGACCGCGCCGCCGAAGCCGCCGCCGCGATCGCCTGGGCCCGGCAGCGCCCGGACGTCGACGGCGACAGGGTCGGACTGTGGGGTGCCAGCCAGGCCGGCTGGGTTCTGCCCAAAATCGCCGCCAGGGACCGCGGTGTCCGGTTCGCGATCGCCGTCTCACCCGCCGTCAACTGGCACCGGCAGGGCCGCTACAACCTCCTTGCCGAACTGGAGCGGGACGGGGCGTCCGACGCGGAAGTCGCCACCGCCCTGGGCCGCCGCGAGACCGTCCTGGAACTCCTCCGGCGCGGAGCCTCCTACGAGGAGTACCTCCGCGCCGTCGGCGACCCGCAGGGCATGACCGCAGCCCGCTGGCGGTTCGTCTCCAGGAACCACACGGTCGACGCGAGCTCCGACCTGCCGGCCCTGCGCGGCACCCCCGTCCTGCTGGTGCTCGCCGGACACGACCTCAACGTCGACACCGCCGAGACCGAGGCCGCGTACCGCCGCCTGCTGCCCGGACCGGCCCTGCGCGTCGCCCACTACCCCGACGCCACCCACGGCATGGTCGGACATGCCGTGGAGAACTCGCCGCTGCGCCTGGCCCTGACCGCGTTGTGCGCGCCCCGGTCCCTGTTCACCGAGGGGTTCCTGGCCGACCAGGAGCGATTCCTGGCCGCCGTCGGTGCCGAAGGGGGCGGGGGATGACCACCAGCCACCGCCCCGCGGATCCTCGCGGTCACCCGGGCCCGGCGCCCGCGCCGGAAGGCGGAGGCGTCGTGACGGCCCGCGAGGGTGCGGGCTGCCGCGGGCCCGGCGGCTGCGGCGTCACCCGGTGGTAGGCGGAGCGGGCGTGGGAGAGTCGGGCGAGGACGGTTCCGCTGCAGGCGGCCGCGAGGAGGCACACGATCCGGCCCAGGTCGTAGGGGGCTTCCCAGGTGAGGGTGCCGACGGGGGCGGTGGCGAAGGCGTTGAGGACGAGCCAGCAGAGCAGGGCGGTTCCGGGCGCCGCGGTGAGGCGGGCTCCCGCACTGACCACCGCCGCGGCGGCGGAGATCGCGACCAGATCCAGGGTGGGGTCGCCCTTCCCGTCCAGGAGATCGAAGACGGTGACCAGGGCGACGGCGCTCGTGGCCGCGACGGCCCAGACCGCCGAGGTCGAGGCCGGAGCGGGCACCGGACGGATGCCGGACCTGATCTGCTTCCACACCAGCACGCAAAGCCCCCTTCACGCGGTTCCCGCTCGTGTGCGGTCGAACCGATCGACGCCGCCGCCCACTGTAAGGGCGTACGGGAAGCGGAAAACTCCTCGTGAGGCCCTCGGGGACGGTCGGGAGGGAGCGGCCGAGGAGCGCCGGCTCGTGCTGCGGCGGGTCGGGGCGTCGCGAGCGCCGGGCAAAGCCGCCGAGCCCGGTCGTGGGCGCGGTGGCGGGTCCGTCCGTCACGGCAGAGCCTTCGGTCCTCGTGCACCCGGCCTTCGGCGCACCCGGCCTTCGGCGCACCCGGCCTTCGGCGCACGGGGCGTGCGGGCGCTCAGTGCACCTGCGCGCGCCGGTCGGCGGCGGTCGCCGGTTTCCGCCCGCCGCTCCGGCCGGTGCGCAGGGCGGCCAGGCAGCCGGAGAGGCGGAATCCTCGCGTCAGCCGGGTGACGCCGGCCGCGTAGGCGATGCCGAACACCAGTGAGGCCGCGAACGCCAGGTGCCTGGAGAACCCTGCGATCAGAGGGAAGATCTGCCAGTGCGTCAGGTAGATGTACAGCGAGCTGCTTGCCAGGAGACCGGCCAATCGGTTGACGCGTTCGTGGCCGGGCAGCGCGGGGACCCACACCAGGAGCGCGAAGGCGGCGACGATGATCGCTTCCCGTCCGGGGTCGCCGGGGAAGAAGCCGGGCACCGTCGCCAGCGCCGCGGCGGTGACCGCCAGCCGCCGGCGCGCGGTGGCGGCCTTCGCCGCCGCCCAGCCCAGGGCGAACAACCAGAAGACCGTGATGGCGTCCGGGATCTCGGCACGGGCCGGGAGACCGAGGAGGTCGTAGCGGGTGAGCAGGCCCAGGGCCGCGATCGTCAGCGGCAGGCCGTACGGGAAGCGCCGCTCCACCCGGTCCACGAGGGGCAGGCCGAGGAGGCCGACAGCGGCGACCAGGATGTAGACCAGGGCCTCGATGAACCAGAAGTGCATACCCGTCTTGCTGTCCTCCGGCCCGAGGACGCTGTCGAGCAGGGCGAGATTGGCCAGGGTGTAGTCGTCGTTCAGGAGCAGGATCAGCCCGATCCAGGCGATGCTCGGCAGGGCGACGCGGCCGATGCTGGTCCAGATGCGGCGGACGCGCTCTCGGCGGGCGGCGGCGGTCAGGTGGAAGCGGGCGAAGTTGTAGCCCGCGAGGGCGAGCAGCAAGTGTGCGCCGCCCTTGATCCCGAAGACGTGGATGTGCGAGCCCACGATGCAGAAGATCGCCATGGCGCGCAGGGCGACGCTGGTTTCCAGGGTGCGCCGCTGTGATCCGACCTGCTGCGGCTCGGGCGGCTTGAGCTCGCCGATCGGCGTCGTGTGCCAGTCCGCGGGCAGGTGACCGAGGCGCTCTTCGAGCTGGAGGGACATCTCCACGTACGAGAGCGAGTCGCCGCCCAGACCGACGAAGGTGCTGTTGCGGGTCACCTCCCCCCGGGGCCGGTCGAGGACCGAAGCGTAGAGGGCGCACAGGTCCTCGGAGTCCGTGCCCGCGGCGGGCCCGGTTCCGTGCGGGGCCGCACCGGCGCAGTGGCGTAGTTCGCGCACCGCCCGGTAGTCGGGCTTGCCGGAGGCCAGGCGGGGCAGTTCGGCCACGATGCGGACCTGGACGGCGTGCGCCGGCAGGCCGCACGCGTCCGCCACGAGCTTTCGAATCGGCCCCGTGTCGGCTTCGTGTGCAGCGACGGCTGCGACGACGAGCGCTTCGTCGTCGCCCGCGCACGCGGCCGTGATGCCGTTCCGTGCGAGCACGGTTTCGACCTGACCGGGGTCGATCCGCAGACCGAGGATCTTCACGAATCGGCTGCGGCGGCCCACGATTTCGTAGAGTCCGTCGGGGGAGAGCCGGGCTATGTCGCCGGTGGCGAGCTCGTCCACGGTCCTGCCCAGGGCGAGGTCCTCCGGTGAGTGCGCGTAGCCGAGCATCACATTGGGGCCCGTGTAGACCAGTTCGCCGGTGTCCGCACCGGGCCGGTCGGGGACGGTGCGGAGACGGAAGGAGCCGCCGGGGATCGGTATCCCCGCGGCCCCGGGATGGGTCCGGGTCAGGTGCGGCGGCAGGTAGGCCATGCGGGCGGTCGCCTCCGTCTGGCCGTACATCACGAACAACTCCCAGCCGGCAGCGTGGCCGAGAGCCGCGTAATGCTCGACCCGTTCGGGTGCCAGCCGTCCGCCGGCCTGGGTCACGTAGCGCAGGTGGGGGAGCTCCATCGTGTCGAAGCCGACCCGGTCCAAGAGGTCGAAGGTGTACGGCACGCCTGCGAACGTCGTCCCGTGGCAGCTGCGGAACAGCTCCCAGAAGCAGCTGTCCGCGACGGACAGGCCGGTGAGGATCAGCCCGGCACCCCGCAGCAGATGGCTGTGGATGACAGAAAGCCCGTAGCAGTAGTGCATCGGCAGGGTCGTGGCCGCGCGGTCGGTGTCCCGGATTCCCAGGTACTCGGCGATCGACTCCGCATTGGACTGGAGGTTCTCGTGCGACAGCCGGACGAGCTTGGGCGATCCGGTGGAGCCGGAGGTACTCAGCAGCAGGGCGAGGTCCGGGTGCAGGGTGTGGGCCGAGACCGTGCGCCGTTCGTCGAGCACCCACTTCCCGCCATCGGGACGGGCCACGACGTCCGGGTCGTACGCGTCGATCAGTGACTGCAGGGCCTCGGGGTGGCCGCCGGGCGCGAGCAGGACGGGGTGACCGGAAGCGAGGGCCGCGAGGTGGACGACGAGGGCGTCGAGCGTGTTCGCGCCGACGAGCAGGACCAGGCGGCGTTCCCGTCCGAGGCGGTGCACGGTCTCGTCCACCCGCGCGGCGAGTTCGCGGTACGTCGTCGGGCCGTCGGCGGTGATGACCGCCGTGCGGTCGCCGTGCGCGGCGAGGCCGAGTGCGAACGGGACGGTCCGGGTGTCGGGGAGCAGGTCGGAGGGGGCTGTCACGTGCGCATCTTAGGAAAGGCTTACCTCGGTGGATAGTCACAGAGGTGTCACGGGTCGTCGGTGGGGGCCCGATGAAGATCCTTGGGAAAACAAGCGGTAGGGTCGGCTCCGCCGCCGTCCCGGCGAGGCCTCGGAGCCGCCGGACGTTGTGTGCGTCACTCTTGACCTTTAGGTTAGCTTTACCTTAGCTATGTGGTGTTCGGGATTCATCTCCGCTGCACATGCAGGAAGGCTTTCCATGCGACGCCCCTTGGCCCGACGCTTGACCGCGCTCTTCGCGGCAGCGCTCCTCCTCCCCGCTGTCGCCGGCTGCGGCGTCGACGAGGACGACGCCGGGCTCGTGATCTACTCGGGCCGCAACGAGAAGCTGATCAAGCCGCTCCTGGACGACCTGGAGAAGGCCGTCGGCACCACGGTCGCCGTCCGCTACGGCGAGAGCGCGGAGCTGGCCGCCCAGATCCAGGAGGAGGGCGGCAAGACCAAGGCCGGCCTGTTCTTCTCGCAGGACGCCGGCGCGCTCGGGGCCCTCTCCACCAAGGGGCTGCTGGAGGAACTGCCCCAGGCCTCGCTCGACAAGGTCGACCAGGCGTTCCGCGGCGGCGCGGGTGACTGGGTGGGCACCTCCGGCCGGGTCCGGGTCCTCGCGTACCACCCCGGCCAGGTCGCGAAGGTGCCGGACAGCGTGCACGACCTGGTCAAGCCGGAGTGGAAGGGCAGGGTCGGCTACGTCCCGACGAACGCCTCCTTCCAGGCGTTCGTCACCGGCATGCGCGTCCTCGAAGGCGACGACGCCACCCGGGCCTGGCTCAAGGGACTCAAGGCCAACCAGCCGAAGGTGTACGAGAACAACCTCAAGGTGCTGGACGCCGTGGGCAGGGGCGAGGTCTCCCTCGGCCTGATCAACCACTACTACTGGTACGCGCGGGTCGCCGAGAAGGGCGAGGGCAAGGTCGGCGCGAAGATCCACTTCCTGCCCGGCGGCGATCCGGGCTCGCTGGTCAACGCGGCCGGAGTCGGCGTCATCAAGGGCAGCGACCAGGTGCCGGCGGCCCAGAAGGCCGTCGACTTCCTCCTCTCGGAGAAGGCGCAGAAATACTTCGCCGAGGACACCAAGGAGTACCCCCTCGCCTCCGGCGTCACCAGCACCGTCGAGGACCTGCCGCCGCTGACCTCCCTCGAAGCCCCCCGGATCGACCTCGGCAGGCTCGAATCTCTTCAGGAGACCCTGAAGATGCTGCAGGACGCCGGGATGGTCTGAGCGTCATGCACTCGACGGATCCCGTCTCGCGGACGGATCCGGCCGCCCGCCCGACCGGCGTCACCCCGCCGGCCGGGCGGCCGCGTGCCGGGAGCCGCCCGCCCGCCGCCCTGCTCGTTCCCGCCGCCGTCGCCGCCGTGTTCGCGCTGCTGCCCCTCGGCTACCTCGCCGTCCGCTCCCTGGAGCGCGGTCCCGTCTTCGCCTGGGACGTCATCGCCAACGAGCGCACCGCTCAACTCCTCGGCCGCAGTCTGGGGCTGGCCGCAGTGGTGGTGACCGCAGCGCTGCTGCTCGGTGTCTCGCTGGCCTGGCTCACCGTACGGACCGCGCTGCCCGGCGCCCGGGCCTGGTCGGTGCTGGTGACCCTGCCGCTGGCCGTGCCCAGCTACGTCGCCGCGTTCGCCTGGCTCTCCGTCTTCCCCGACGTCGCGGGCTTCGCCGGGGCCGCGCTCGCCCTGACCCTGGTGAGCTTTCCGTACGTCTACCTCCCGGTCACGGCCGCGCTGCGCGGCACCGATCCGGCACAGGAGGAGGTCTCCCGCTCGCTCGGCCACGGACCGCTGCGGACCTTCCTGCGCGTCACCCTGCCGCAGCTGCGCCCGGCGGCCGCCGGGGGATCCGTCCTGGTCGCGCTGTACGTGTTCTCCGACTTCGGCGCCGTCTCGCTGATGCGCTACGACACCTTCACGCGCGGCATCTACACCTCCTACCGGGCCAGCTTCGATCGCACCCCGGCCGCCGCGCTCAGCGTCGTCCTGGTGGTCATGACCATCCTGCTCGTGGCCGCCGAGGCCCGCACCCGCGGCCGTGCGGGCCATGCCAGGACCGGAACCGGCACCGCGCGCCTCGCGGTCCCCGCACCGCTCGGCCGCTGGCGTGGCCCCGCGCTGCTCTGGTGCACGGCCGTCACGGCCATCGCCGTCCTCACCCCGCTGGCCACGCTCGGGTACTGGCTCGCCGTCGGCGACTCCGCCACCTGGGATCCGGCCGGACTCCTCGACACCGCCGGCACGACCCTCGGCGTCGCCGCCGCCGGAGCCGCGCTCACCACCCTCCTCGCCCTGCCGGTCGGCGTGATCGCGGCCCGGTACCGCGGCCGGACGGCCTCCCTGCTGGAGCAGTCCGCGTATTCCGGGCACGCCCTGCCCGGGATCACCGTCGCGCTGTCCCTCGTCTTCTTCGCGGTCCGGTACGCGGAACCGCTCTACCAGGAACTGCCGCTGCTGGTCTGCGCGTACGCGGTGCTCTTCCTGCCGGTCGCGGTCGCCGGCACGCGTGCGGCCGTGCTGCAGTCCCCGCCGGTGCTGGAGGACGTCGCCCGCTCGCTGGGGCGCTCCCCCTTGAAGGTGCTGCGCGAGGTGACGGTGCCGCTGGCAGCGCCCGGAGTGCTCGCGGGAGCGGCGCTGACCTTCGTGGTCTGCATGAAGGAGCTCCCCGCCACCCTCCTGCTGCGCCCCACTGGCATGGACACCCTGGCCACCCGCCTCTGGACGGAGACCGGCACCGGATCCTTCGCCGCCGCGGCCCCCTACGCCGCGGCGCTGATCCTGCTGGCCGCCGTACCGTCCTACCTCCTCGGAAGGCAGCGCACATGACCGATCTCCAGATCACGGGGCTGGCCAAGGCGTACGGACCGAACGCCACCGTTCTCGACGGACTCGATCTCACCGTCCCCGCCGGAGCCCTCGTCGCCGTACTCGGGCCCTCCGGCTGCGGCAAGACCACCCTGCTGCGCATCATCGCCGGCTTCCTGCGCGCCGACGCGGGCACCGTCACCATCGGCGACCGCACCCTCAGCGGCCCGGGAACGCACCTTCCGCCCGAACGCCGCCGCATCGGGATCGTCCCGCAGGAAGGCGCCCTGTTCCCGCACCTCAGCGTGGCGCGCAACGTCGCCTTCGGCCTGGCCGGCCTGGCCGGCCTGGACCGGGGTGCGCGGCGCCTGCGCGTCGAGGAGATGCTGGAGCTGGTCGGACTCGCCGGCTTCGGCGACCGCATGCCGCACGAGCTCTCCGGCGGCCAGCAACAGCGCATCGCCCTCGCCCGCGCCCTGGCCCCGCAGCCTCAACTGGTACTGCTCGACGAGCCGTTCAACGCCCTCGACAGCGCCCTGCGGTCCGGCGTACGCGCCGACGTGCGGGCCGCCCTGCAAGCGACCGGAGCCACCGCGGTACTGGTCACGCACGATCAGCAGGAGGCCCTGTCCGCGGCCGACCTCGTCGCCGTCGTACGGAAGGGGAAGGTGGCCCAGTGCGACACGCCGCACGAGATCTACCGCCGCCCCGCGGACCCTTGGGTGGCGGCCTTCGTCGGTGACGCGGTACTCGTCGCGGGCACCGTGGACAGGGGCACGGCGACCACCGCGCTCGGCCGCGTCCGGCTGGCCGACCCGCCCGGAGGCGTACGTGAGGGCACGGTGCTGCTCCGGCCCGAACAGATCCAGCTGACCGACACCACGTCGGCGGAGGCCCGCGGCACGGTGACGGACGTCCGGTACTACGGCCACGACGCGATGGTCACCGTCACCCTGGACGGGGTGGAGGCACCCATCGACGTCCGCGTTCCGGGTCCCGCACCCGCGTCCCCCGGTGAGCGCACCGGCATCAGGGTCACGGGAGAGGCGACCCTCCACCCCACCCCCGCGTGACCATCCGTCCGCCGGGGCCCGCGGGCCGGGCGACCAGCCGGTAGGGGACAACGGCGAGCGAAACGTCCGGGCGTCCGGCGCCGCCCGGCCTGTCGTCCACGAGGCGGGCGGCGCCGGGGTGCACTGTTCACTCCGGTGTCGGTCCGGGCTGCCCGCCGGACGCGCACATCGGGCGTTGCCTCCTGCCCGGCGCCCCCGGACGGCGTCGGGCATTGCCATGACCGCAGGCGAGCAGGCGAGCAGGCGAGCAGGCCAACAGGTGAGCAGACGCGGGGGGCCGCTGCCAGGATCAGTGGGGCGGGGAGCGTCATGAACGATGCACAAATGGTCGGTTGACGTCATAAAGCGATCAGTGCTGAGACTTTTCATCGGATGATCGGCCCGTCTGGATACAGTGCGATCACCGGGCTGGCGCAGGTGGTTCCCAGTCGCGGCGTCCACGGAGAGCGGCTGATTGCAGGAACATGTCAGACATTGATGTACCGGCACCACGCCGGAAACCATCAAGAGCGACGGGGCTCGACCTGGCCAGGGCACTCACCGAGGTGTCGCAGCGCCGGCTCTCCGGGGCGCTGGTGGTGTCGGGGGAACCCGGAGGATCCTTCCACATCCGGTGTGGTTCCCTCGTCGAAGTGGCTTCACCCGGGGCCCCGGGAGTCGAGACGCTGCTCCTGCGATCGGGCCGGGTGACCGAGGCCGACTGGGTGTCGGCCACCCGGTCGTGTGCCGCGGACGGCCGGGTCGGGGCTTTGCTGATCGCCCAGGACCTGGTCGGCAGTGCGGAACTGCAACTGATGTGTGTGATGGCCGCGCTGGACGGAGCGCTGGCCTTGGGGATGGGCCGGATCGACGGCTTCACCTTCGAGCAGGATGCCGATGCCTGCCGCCTGGCCGCCCCGGACGGCATCGAGCCGGAATGGCTGGTGGAAGAGGCGGGAAGGCGGATCCGGGTCCTCGGCGCTCTTGCGCAGCGCCTCTCCCCGTTCCGCAGCCGGCTTGCCCGGACTCTTGCCGGCTCGGCACGGCTCGCCGACACGGCCGCAGGTGAGCGCAGGGAGATCCTGCTGCGGGCGAACGGCCGCCGCACCGTCCGGGACATCGCTTTCCTGCTCGGCCGGAGCCTGTACGCCGTCACCGTCGAGGTCTCGCGTCTGATGGGCGAAGGCCTGATGGAGACGGTGGTACCGGGCGGGGTGCAGAGCCCCGCACTACCGGTCCCGGATCCCGATCCCATCGGCAGCCGGACGGCGCAGAAGCAGCTGCCGCAACGCCGTCCCGGTGCGAGCGGCATCAACGAGGTGCTGCCACTGAGGCCTGCGGCCGAGTGCTGGCGGCCCCCGCCGACGCTCCTGGCCGAGCCCCCGGCCGGGAACCGTTGAGCCCTCTGACACGTACCACGCCAAGCACAACAGGAGAATCGTGACAACCAGGAATGCGCAGCTCGTCACCGAGATGCGGGAGCTGCGGGACCGGGTCGTCGGCGTCACCGACGTCGTGGTGGCCTCCGCCGACGGTCTGCTGATCACGGCCGAGACCGACGACGTCGCGGACCCGGAGTGCCTGGCCGCGCTCACCGCGGCGACCCTCAGTATCGCCCGCAGGGCCGGGGCCATGACGAGCAAGGGGCTGCTCCACCACACCGTGTCGAGGTACACCGACGGCTACCTCGTCGCCCAGGCCGTCGGAGACATGGCCCTGATCGGGGTGCTCGGCGACGCCGGCCTGGACATCGCGCGCCTCCATGCCGAGACCCAGGCCTCCCTACAGCGCCTGGCCGCACTTCTCACCTCTGCGGACACGCAGGCCGAGGACCGCTGACCGGTGTGCTGGAACAACGACACAGACAACGAAGGAGCACGATGAGCGGCGCAGGGGCCCAAGGACGCCAGAGCATGTCCGAGCAGGTCACGAGCCTGGTCAAGAGGATGCGCGCGGAGGTTCCCGACTGTGTGGCTGCGGGAGTCATCGACATGTCGACCGGCATGCTGCTGTCCGTGGAGACCGTCGACTCCCATCCGGCGGAAGTCCTCGACATGCTGGCGGCGGCGACCCTGGACATGTTCCAGGGCCGCAATGTGGTGATGATCGAAGGGATCTTCAAGGAGCGTCGCGGGATCGTGAGCGACCGCCACTACTTCCAGGAGATTCTGGTCAACAGCGACAACCTGACCCACCTCTTCATGCGGATCGACAGCGCCGACGAAGTGGTCGCCGTGGTCGTCTGCCGCAAGACCGTGAATGTGGGGATGCTCTTCGCCCAGGCCCGCAGGGTCCTGCGGGAAAACGGGCAACTGTAGGCCGGGACACCGGCGACCCCGCCCGTGCCGCTCCCCTGGCCGGGCGGGTGTCCGCACTCAGATCGCGGACACCCGCTCCGCACGCCCATCCCGGCCGCCCCTCCGCGGGGAAGCGATGCCCCCGCGCGCCGTCGCGCGCGGCGTGCCGCACCGCTGCCCGTGGCCGCCGTACCACGCGCCGACGCATCAGCGCCGGTTCGCCCTGCGACTCCTGGTGCCGGTGAACGAGGCGGACCGCCGAGGCCCCGCGTCACGGTGCGGCCCGCGACGCTCAGAGGTGAGGGACGACCGCCACGGGCGTCCTGGCGTGGTGCAGCACCGCGTGCGTGACCGGGCCGATGTGCGCTCCGACCGCCGCCCGGCGTATGCGCCGTCCGACGACCAGCAGCGAGGCGTCCTCCGACGCTTCCACAAGATGGCCCGCGGGTCGGCCCACCATGCACTGCTCCTTGACCTCGACCTGGGGGAACATGCCCCGCCACGACCGCAGGACGTCGGTGAGCACGCCCGCCTCACGGAGTCCCAGCGCGACACCGTGGCCCGGGTCGGCCGCCCCGGGGTCGTACCCCTCGACCACCGGAACGCTCCAGCCGTGCACAACCCGCAGAGCGGCCGTTCGGGCAGCGGCGGCTTCGAAGGCGTAGGCGAGCAGCTCGTCGCACGGCCTGGAGAGGTCGAGGCCGAGCACCACGTCGCGATACCGCCCCTCGTGCTCCTCTTCGTTGTCGTTCCAGGGCCGCAGTTCGTCCTCGGCCCGCTCCCCGGCCCGTACGACGACGACCGGGCGCTCGGCGCGCGCGATGACGGGGAAGGACACCGATCCGGCCAGGAAGCCGGCCAGGCTCCCCAGCCCTCGTGAACCCATGACCAGAACCTCCGCCTTCTCGGCGGCCGAGAGCAACACCGCTGCAGGGCGGCGGCCGTTCACCTGCTCGACGGTGATCTCCAGACCGGGGTGTCGCTCCCGCAACCGGTCGGACGCGTCGTGGGGGAGCCGCCGGGCCCACTGCTGCCCGGCGGTCGATCCTCCATCGGGCAGCGTGTTCACTCCGGCGTAGGGAGCGTGCGCGAACTGCTGTGACCAGTCCTGCAGAACGTGCACGACGTGCAGGGGCAGACGGCGCATCCGCGCCTCGCGGGCGGCCCACTCCGCGGCGGCCAGCGATGCGGCCGAGCCGTCCACGGCGGCGATGACGGTACGTAACATGGTTGCTCCGGGGGAAGGGACTTCGGATGGGTGGCGGGAGCGGGCCGGGGACCGGCCGGAGGAGCACGGCACGGACCGGGCCCGTGCCGGCGGCGCAGCCCGGAACGTGTCACCGCGACGGCGTGATCAGCCCGTAGTGGCCGTCGTAGCGGTGGTAGAGCACGACGCCGCGGCCGGTGGCCGTGTCCTTGAAGAAGACGAAGGGCAGCCCGGTGAGGTGCAACCGTGAGACGGCCTCGGCCACACTGCTGGTCGGCACGGGAACCGTGCTCACCCCGAGCAGGCCGTCGACCTCCCGTTCCTGGCCCAGGGGTGCGAGCGAAGCCATGCGGTGCCGCCCGGTGAGGGCGTCGCGGTAGACGACGCTGTCGCGCCCGGAGGCCAGGTCCGTGAAAAGCCAGAAGTCGTGGTCCATGGCTTCCAGGTCGATCACGGCGTCCTCGGGCGTCTGGCGGTCCAGGCTGAAGGACTTGTGCCGCACGATGCGGCGCTCCTCGGCGGGAAGGTGATGACGGTGCGGGCGCGGGCCGTGGTCGGGGCCGGCCCACCCTGCCCGCGTGTGCAGGTCGCTGCCGTGAAGGCCGGCCCCGACCACGGCCCGCCGTGGCCGGGCCAGCCTGGCGGCCAGGCGCTTCTGCAAGAGGTCGACCGCTTCGAACATGGTGCTCGCGGTCACGTGGGCCCGTACGGGCCGGCCGTTGACGTCCACCACGGCCTGAGCCGTGGCCGGACGGATCACCGACGCGTTGGCGGCTTGCGTGAGCTTCACCCGCGCGGCCAGCACCGGTTCGCGTACGTGGCCGATCACCGCGAGGACCTTCTCCTCGGCGTAGACGTCCGCGCCATCGGGCACCTGCCCTCGGTTGCGGACCTTGACGTCGGCTGTCCGGCTGGCCCTGAGACCGCTCATGAGAACTCCTCCTCGATTGCTCCCAGCCTGTCGGCCGGCGGCCACTCCGGGACAGAGCCGTCCGGGGCCCGACCACAGGGCCACTGGTACCCGCACCATCCGCGAGCCCGGGACTTCCGGACGGCCGGACCGGGCCGTTCGGCCTGTAGGCCACGCACGGGTGAGTCGACGGGCCCCGACCCCACACCGCGTGGCGTCCCGGCGGCGCGGCGTGGGGCGGAGCGCGGCGGCGAGCGGGCCCCGGTCGCCTTGCCCGCGGCGGTGGGGCGGGGACATCAGGCGTGCGGCACGACGGCGACGGGGCAGCGGGCGTGGTGCAGCGCCGCGTGAGCGACCGACCCGATACGCGTACCGACGGGCGTGCGGCGTGCCCGGCGACCGACCACGAGCAACTGCGCGTTCGAGGCTGCCGACAGCAGCACCTGCCCACCGCTGCCGATCTCGACGTGCTCGACGACCGGCACGTCCGGGTACCGTGCGCGCCAGGGAGCGAGTGACCGCGCCAGCGCCTTCTGCTCGAACGGCTCCAGCCCTCCGGCCTCGTCGACCACGCGCATCTGGCCCGGCCCGTAGGCGTAGACGGGCGGCAGGCTCCAGGCCCGTACCGCTCGAACGGCGGCGCCGCGCGCGGCCGCAGCCTCGAAGGCGAATGCGAGCACCGCGTCGCTGTCCTCAGGTGTCCCCTGCTGGCCCACGACGACCTCGCCGCCCTCCGGGGGAAGCACCGTGCCGTCCCCGGTCCGGACGGACACCACCGGCCGGTTCGCGGAGGCGATCACCTGCTGTCCGTACGAGCCCAGAAGGAAGCCCAGCAGAGCGCCGTGCCCGCGCGACCCGAGCACCAGCATGTCGGACCGTTCCGCCTCACGGACCAGTGCGGCGACCGCGGTGTCGTGCACCACCTCGGCCGTGACGGTCAGTTCCGGGTGCCGTCCGGCCACGTGCGCCTCGGCCTGACGCAGCACGGCGTTGGCGGACTCGGCCTGGGCCGCCTCGTCCTGGACGACGGGTACGTCCAGCGGGTGCCACAGCCAGGCGTGCACGATGCGCAGCGGAACCTGGCGGAGCCCGGCCTCGCGTGCAGCCCAGTCGGCCGCAGCCAGACTTTCCTCCGATCCGTCCACTCCGACGGTGATAGCGCGGGTCATGGGGGCTGCCTCCCTGCGGTTCGACGGGCCCGGCCGGTCCGTTTCCGGGCCGCCGGCCTCTTCTCCTCCCCAGCATCGGCGGGACGGGCGCCGCCGCAGAGGGCCACCTGGCCCTCCGTCCCCGCCGTTCGGCCGCGATCCCTGTCCTGATCCCGGCCGAGTGCGGTGCTGCGGGCGACGGTCCGATCGGCCGCCTGGCCGGCGCTGTCACGACCGGGTCGACGAGGTAGAGGTCCCTTCCCATGACGGACGTGACCCTGTCGGAGGGGTAGATGTGTGTTCCGGTGTGTACCGTGCTGAGCAGGGCGACGAGGTTTCGCTCACCGACTCACCCATGCACCCGGTCCGGGCGCTTCGGCATACCGTTGCAGCGTGCGGTGATCACACCGATTACGTTCCCCGGCAGCAGGTCCCGGCGGACCGCGACCACGTCGGCCAAGCGGTTGGACCGCTCGTATCGCTCGCAGAGAAGGACGACCCCATCGCTGTCCGGTCCCATGCGGGGGTGGCTTCCCGCAGGCGCGTTCCGCCCACTCCACGCCCCGACCGGGCGGCCCGCCGTCTCCGGCTCCCTGGAGACCACCAGGGTCGGCTTCCGGCTCGTGATCGCGAACAGCGCAGTTCTGGGCGGTGCCTGCGCTGTCTGGTGATGCGTCAGAAGAATCGGCGGGAGGTCGGTAGGAGTCCTGAAAGACCCGGGAACAGCTGACCGAAGATGCGCATGGTTGTAGGCTGCCGGGACGCCCTTGACCTGCAGGAAGCAGGCAGGGAGCAGACGAACCGGGAGTTTCCGCATGCTGCGCACCATGTTCAAGTCCCACATCTGACATCTGGACGTTTCCGCAGGTCAATGGCGTGGTAGCCGGGCTCTGGTCAGCAAATGGTCAGCAAATGGTCAGCAAATGGTCAGCATCAGCCCTTTGAGTTGTTCGCGGGGCACGCCAGTCGGCAGTCGCGCATGTTGCTGGCGCAGGGCCGTCCCGGTGCGTCGTAACGGCCCGCTGTCGCGTGGAACCCGACGTCGGTGAGGCCGCGCCCGGCCGTCCTCGCCAGCGACACGGGTGCAGTCATCCACCGGACGACGGCGGCGACAGCCCTCGTCTCTTTAGCCTCGCGCTTTCGCGAGGTGGGGTGTCCGAGGCTTGATCAAATAAGCGGAGAGTGCTACTGAACTGCAACGATGGGACTTGTCTAAGGGTCCTGTTGGCTGCACGGAAAGAAGCACTCTCCAGGTGAAGAAGCGTATCGGGTCGTACCCGCGTGTCCGCATCGAGGGCGGCGGCCGCGCGATGGTGTCGCAGGCCGGGGGCGTGCTGCCCTCTCTGTCAGCCTTGAGTGAGACGTCCCGCTTTGTCGGGTTAGCCTGAGAGGGTTCGAGTCTTTCAGGCACATATGGCTGAGCTCAAGGCCTGGGGGATCAGCCAGGGCATTCCCGGGGCCTGCCCGGAGGTACTGGGGCGTCCTTTCACGGGCCCGGGCCTGAGCAGTGGTGGGCCGAGCTGCGCAGCGTGCTCGACGTCCCGGCTGCGGTGCCGGCGGGGCGGGAGGCGGTCCGGACGCTGGATGCGCCGTTCGTTCCCGTTCTCCCTCGGCGTCGACGACCTCGGCCGCATGGTGCTCGCGGGGCCTGCGCTCCTCCTGGACTCCTCCGTCGAAAGCGCTGCGCGCCGGCCGACGGAGGAGGTGTGTATGTGGTGGTCCGCAGCCACCCCGCCGTCCTCGCCGGTTCGACGACCGGGGGCGGAGGTTCCCGCCGCCATGGGCCTGCGCCGGAGCGGAGGCGGGCGCCGGCGATGTCGCCGCGCTCGGTGACCTCCTGGCGCTGGCTGCCGCGTGCTTCCCCGGCCCTGGTCCGAGGCCGGGTCCGCGCGACGGGCGGATCGCGGCCCCGTCTCCCCGTGACCTCGCTCTCGTCGCGGCTCGCTCAGAGCCGGTCGGCTTGCTCGTGCCGGAAGCCCTCCCAGGCCGCGCGCACACCTGCCTCGACCTCGGCATCGTCGAGATCTCCGGGCTCGGCGAATTCAGGGTCGTAAGCGTAGTCCTCAAGGATCATGAATACCCGGTCGAAGAGATCGCTGAGAGGCCCTTGGATGCGTTCGCCGTTCGCAAGGGAAGCGCGTCGAGCTTCCCACCAGCCGTCTGCGAAGTCGCGTGCGCTGCACGTTCCGGCGGTGAGGGCGTCCAGTAGCGTCACATGTCGCGCCGCAGCACTCGACGGGTCGATGTCGTCCGTGCGGGACGCTGTCCTGTGCTCAGGCGCATATGCGGCGGCCACTGCCGGCAGGTGGGGGTGGCGGTCCGCGAGGGTGCGCGCATACCGGCCGAAGCGTGCGCGTGCCGTATCGGCGCCTTCGCCGACTGCGGCTGCCATGAACGGCGCGGTTCCCGCGATCAACGCGTAGCCCGGTTCGGGGAACAGAACGGCTCCCTGCAGATCGGGTGTGCTGAGCAAGAACGGAGGGGGGACCTCCAATCCGGGTGCGGGGGCGGTCGGCCGGAACTCCGCACCTGCCGTTTCCCTGAGGCTGCCCGCGAGCTGAGAGGCAAGCATGTTTGCTGCACCGACCGCGCGGCACCCCGCCGCGATCCGACGAGCCAGCGCCGCATCGAGGCGGACACCTGCAGGCAGCGGTGCCACGGACTTGTCCCGCAGCCAACTCGGGGCGAAAGCCCCGTCCGAGCCGAGGACGCCCCGCGGATCGGAAGCCTTGTACTCTGAACCAGTCACCACAGAAACCCTTTGTCGATGATTCCCTGGAACTGTTTATCGCCCAGCTTCCAGGCAGACCAGAATGTACCATCGGCGTGCAGCATGACCATCTTCTGGGATGCCGTATCGATGAATCCGACGGCTTGCCCCTGGCCTCTGTAGTCGAATCGGTAAATCTTTGTTCCGTCGGCTGTCATATGTTCACGCATGGCCTGTTCGAACCGCTGCAGATTTGCCTTGTTCAGATTTCCGGGGTTGTCCAGGAAATCCCCCGCATGAGCGTGGAACTTTTTACTCATGACCTTCTGGGAGGAGAAGTCGGCCTTCTCCTCCCAAGCACCCCGCGGACACGGGGCAAGCCCCAGGGGATCGGTCCAGGAGTGAGGATTTTCCACATACGTGGCGGGGTTGGGGGCAGGACCCAGTCCCAGCGGGTCGAGTGTGAGATAGCGAGCAGTTTCCGGGTCGTAGTGGCGGAAAACGTTGTAGTGGACGCCGGTCTCGGGGTCGTAGTACTGACCAGGGAAGCGCAGGGGGGTGTACGCGCCGCTGTCGCGGGCCCAAGCGGTGGTGCCCCACAAAGTGGCCCGGCTGCGCCATGCGATGTCGCCCGCTTCGTCGATGAGTTCGGTGGGCGTGCCGACGAGATCCGTGGCGATGGCAAAGAAGCGGCGGTCGATCTCCTCCTGGCGGTCGTCCGCCGTGAGGATGCGCTCGGTCTGGGACAGGGGAGTGTCGCCCAGATGGTCCCAGGTGAGGGTGACCGTGTGAGGCTGGTCCGGCCGGTGGCTGGCTTGCTCGCACAGGGTGAGGCCGTCCCAGGTGAACCGGATCTCCTCGGCCACGCTCTCGCCATCGGCAGCCAGAAGCTGTTTCGCGGTGCGCCGGCCGAGGGGGTCGTAGCGGTACCTCCAGCGGGCGCCGTCCGGGGTGGTCACCGCCGTGAGGCGGTCCTCCGCGTCCCACGTGTAGCGCCAGGTGTCCGGCTTACGGGAGAGCCGAGGCTTCTGGCGGAGGGTGACCCGGCCGAGCGCGTCGTGCTCGAAGCGGACGTCCCCGGCACGGTCGAGAGCCGTGCCGGTGTAGGTGCGCGGCCCAGTAGCCTCCCCACCGGGATGGCCTGTCGGCCAAGACGCCCACGTCTGATTGCCGGTGTCGTCGTACGCGTACCGCTCCGTCCAATCCTGGGCGTGCACGGCGGTGACCCGGCCCGCACGGTCGAGGTCGAAGGTACGTGTGCCGGACATTCCGTCCGTGACGGAGAGGAGGCGTCCGTCGGCACGGTAGGCGTAGGCGCGCCGGTTGACGGAGCGCTCTCCGGCGGTGACGTGCTGTGCCGAGAGCCTGCCGACTGCGTCCCACGCGGACGTCATGGTGACCGTGTCGCCGAAGACACGCTCCAATTCGCGCCCGGCGTTGTCGTGGGAAAAACCTACGCGCCGGCCTCCGGTGATGAGCGATTGGACTTGCCCGTCCGCACCGTAGGAGTAGGAGGTCGCATGGCCCGTAGGTGTGACTCGGCTTGTACGGCGGCCCAGGACGTCGTAGGCGTAGCTCATGGGGCGGCCGTCGACCAGCTCGGTCTTGGTGAGTCCGCGACGGTCGTACTGGTAGCGAAGCTCCGCGTCCGGTCCGACTGCCTCCAGCAGGCGTCCGGCCCTGTCGTAGGCGTAGGTCGTCGCCCGGCCGTCGACGCATTTGCGGACGACCTGGCCGAGCTGGTCGCGTTCGAAAGCGATCGTCCCGCCGAGCACGTCCGCGCGGGCCGCCAACCGGCCTGCGGCGTCCATCCGGTAGGTGAGCGTACGGCCGTCGAAGTCGGTTTCGGCGATGATGTTGTCAGCGGCGTCGTACGTGTAGGTCCACCCCCGCCCCCGGGGATCCGTGACACGCGTCAGGCGCAGGGCGGCATCATGCTCGAATTCGTAGCGTGCGCCGTCGGGCCCGGTGCGGGCGACCGGTAGGTCGAAGTGGGTGTACTCGAAGCGGGTGACCCCGCCCGCCGAGTCGGAGCGGGTCAGCAGGTTGCCCTCGCCGTCGTACGTCCACGACTCCGTGGCCCCGTCCGGGCCGGTACGCCGGGCGAGTTGCCCGTCGGTGTGCCACTCCAGGCGGGTGACGCCGCCCTCCGGATCGGTGAGGCGGACGGGACGGCCGAGGACATCCCGTTCCGTCAGAGTCACGGCTCCGGTCGGAGCGGTCACCCTCAGAGACAGTCCAGCCGCGTCGCACACGACGCTGCTCGTCGCTCCTTCGGCGTCTGTGACTGACGCGAGGCGGCCGGCGTGGTCATACGTGTAGCGAGTGATGGCGCCGGCCGGGTCGGTGACTGCTGTGAGGTTGCCACGTTCGTCGTACTGCAGAAGCGTGCGCGCGCCGTCCGACGAGACGACCTCTACGGGCAGCCCGAAGATGCCGCGGACGGTGCGTAGCTCGTTCCCGTCAGGGCGCACGGCACGGACGAGCCGACCGTCCTCGTCGTACGAAAAGGTTGTCGTGTGGCCCAGGGGGTCGGTGCGGGACAGCAGGTTGCCGCGAGGATCGTATGCGTAGCGGGTGCTGTGGCCGAGCGGGTCGGTCACGGCCAAGAGCTTGCAGCCGGGGCCGAATACGTGGCGTGTTGCGTGTCCGTCGGGTGTGGTCAGCGTGGTGGTGTGGTGGCCCGTTGCAGGGTCAGGGTCGGTGTAGGCCAGAGTGAGGCGGACGTGTCCGGCTTCCCCGCCCTCCGCCACCACACGGTCGCGGTCGTCGTAGACGTAGTCATAGCGGCTGCCGTTGGAATCGATCCAGGCGATGACGCGGCGGCGGTCGTCGTAGACGAAGGTGGTGGTGGCGCCCGAAGGCTTGGTGACCGTGGCGAGGTTGCCCTCCTCATAGCCGTAGTTGATTAGGAGCAAGTCGGCATCGGCTTCGCCTGCGCCGGCCAGGGACACGGCGGTGATCAAGCCGTTGGATGCCGTCAGCTTCAAGTGGTGCCCGGCCGAGTGCACCAGTGCCGACGGCAGACCGTCCTCTGCACGGTCGATGGCGATGGTGTGGCCGTTGCGGTCGGTGACTTCGGTCAGCCAGGCTTGACCGTCGTCTCCGGGTTTGCTGCCGGACGGCGAGGTGAAGCGACGAACCACCCCGTTGTCGGAGTCGGTGACCGTGTAGTCGCCGACGGCATCACGGGCCAGAAGAGTGCGCGCCCTTCGGTGCTCCGGCTGTGTGGGCAGGCCCGGAGCCGGATGCGGGTAGGTGATCAGCAGGCCTTCGGCAGTGATGTGCACGACACCAGTCGCATCGATCTCCAGGCGCTCGTCGACGGTGGACGTCCACGCAGCCCCCAAGAAGCGGCCGACCATGCAACCGGATTCCGTGCGGCGGGTGAAGACGAGGGGCAGGATGCCGGGCAGCTCGACATCGGTCTGTGGCAGGAACATACGACCGGTGGCGAGGTCCACCGGGTCGCCGCCCACGGTGCGGTCGCCGTCCGCAGTGCTATGGGCCCCCTCCGGTCCGTCCTCTGCGAGTCTGCGTGCCCGCGTGGCAGAGGCTGCGTCGTCGAGGTGCTTGGCGGTGGTGGTGAGCTTCTTGGCGGCGCCGGTGCCCTTGGAGCCGATGACTTCGGGTATGAGCTTGCCGAGTCCCTCGAAAGGGTCCTTCATGAACTCGTCGAGCATTTGCTTGCCGGCACCCCACGGGTCGTTGGCCATGACGACGAGGCCGGCCGCGGTCGAGTTCAAGTTGGTGCGGTACTCGGCCGGGTGGGTCAGGTTGTACGGGTCGAACGGGTTCAGGCTGCGGCCGAAGTTGGCCATGCCAGCAGTGCCCTTGAGCACACCGCCGACCAGGTGCGTGGAGGCCAGGTCGAGGTAGTCGAGGCCGTCGCCGAGCTGCTTGCTGTACGACGGCTTGGGCGGGGCGGCATCCCGCGCCGTACGGACGGCCGCCGCGGCGGTCTCGGCCTGCTCATTGCGCTGTCTGCGGGCGCTGTTGAGTTTCTCCTGCGCTGCCTTGGCCATCTCCTTCCCGGGGTCGGGGTACGTCTCCGACGGCCGCGGCGGCAGGTGCTCCGACTTCGCCCTCACAGCGTCGTTGTAGGTCGTGCGGAGCTTCTCGTGCGTGTCGAACGCGTCCTGGGAGGCCTTCAACGCCGCTTTGTAGTCCTCCAGCGCCTCTTTGGCCTTGCCCTGGGCCCACTCGACAGTCTCTGCGAACCGGTTCATGGAGCTGGCGGCCTTGCCGAAAGCGTCAGCCGCCTTGAACCAGCGTGGCGGCTCCTTCGCGACGGACTCCCGGAACGCGGTGGCTGCCGCTCCCTTGAGCCCGTCGGGCTCGGTGAGGTTCTTCAGGCCGTTGCCGACAGATTCAAAAGCCGCCTTGAAGTCGGTCAGGTGGGCGACCTGCTCCCGGATCTTGGCAGCACTGCCGTAGACCAGCCGCTTCGGGTCCTCGGTCTGGCCGAGTTCGAGTTCGGCGACATCCGCGCCGAGCTGGTTCGCGGCGGAGCGGCTCTTGTCGCGGACCCAGTTGCCCGCATCGTGTGCGCCAATGTCGTCGGCGAATTCGGCAGCCTTGTCACCGCCCCATTCGACGAAGTCACCGACGTCCTCGGCACGATCCTCGATCCAGTCTTCCGCCGAGTCCGGAACGAAATCCCGCCAGCCCATCTATCCGTTCCCCCCATCGTGCCCGCGGGACTGGTCCAGCAGGTCCTTCAACGAGCCGATCCTGCCGTTCGAGGTCACCGTGTCCTTGGTGTCCGACCAGGTCTGCTCCATGTCCTTGTCGCTCTTGTCGAACGACTCATCGCTGTAGTCCGGCTTGAAGACGTCCGCGCGGAAGATGTCGCCCCACTTCTTCTGCTCGATCTCGTCCTCGCCGGCATATGGGTTGCCGTATGCGGCGTTCACGGCGACCTTGAAGGAGCCCTGGATGTATTGGTCCTCCTCCCACAGTGTCCCTGCCGCGATCCCCAGGTTCGCCGCGAGCGTCGACGCGTCCTGCACCAGGGCGCGCACCCCCCACTCCCAGCGCTCGCAGAAGTCCTCGAAGTCCGCTGCCAGCCCTGCGTGCCCGGTCTCCATCCCCGTCATCGACAGGTTCTCGAAGCCCGCGCCCTGCGAGGCACCTGCCGCGTCCCCGGATTCACGCAACTCCGATATCGCCGCCCGCAGGCCGGTCTGGATCGCCGCGACCGCCTGCGGCGAGACCTCGAGGTCACCGTCGCCCGCCATCAGACCCTCACTCCGCGGTCACTGTGGGTGTCCTGCCCCAGGTCCACGGCGAACGGAGCCGGGACGATCCCGGAGACCGGCGGGAACAGCATCGCCCCGTCTCCGTCCGCCACGTTGACCGCGACCCCCATCGGACGATCCGACTGCGGCACGACCGCATCCACCAGCCGGCCGCCGAGCATCACCAGATACGGCCACTCCCGATCCCCCTCACCACGCGCCCGTACGAACCGTGCAAGGGAGTCCTCGTCCGTGAACGCGTACAGCCATCGGACACCACCCGACAGCGCAGACATCAGCCCACCCTGGACACCGGAACCGGTGCTGCCGTCCGTGCGCGGGAGCAGGAGCAGGGCCCTTCGAAACTCACCCACCAGGCGCCCAGGATCCCCCCTCTCCTCCCGGTACGCCGCAATCTCCGCAACTAGTCCCATGAACTGTGTCCCCTCCCGCTGATCAGCCCCAAAAGGGAAACCGTACCTTGATCGCTAAATCGGTCTATAGGTGCGGAAGAGTTCTGGCCAGCGATCACCGGCCTCGGGGAGTGGGCCACAGGCCATTGGCCGTATGACTGCGGAGCGGCGGTTGATCGCTTGGCATGGTGGTGAACAAGCCTGTCGGTGGATCGCGGTACGCCACGCGACCCACCACTTGGCCGGCGCCCATCCACGTCGTCGCGACGCTCGCACGTTGCGGCTGGGCCGGTCCAGGGTGCCTTTCGCGGAGCGGGTCATGCCCTTGGTGTTGAGGGTCTCCAGCGCGATCTCGCTGTACTGCTGGACGAGCCGCTTGGAGATCAGGTGCAGGCCGGTGACGCGGCGGGCGGCGAGCTGCGCCTGGAGCCTGGCCACCCGGTCCCGGGCGTCCTGGAACCCCTTGGACTGCTGCCGGGCGCCCTTGACGTGGCGGCGGGCCATCTGGCGCTGCGCCCGGGCGAGTTTGCGCGCGATGTTGTCGTGGTGGCGGGGGTTGCCGACCAGTGAGGTGCCCCCGGCGGTGTGGACACTCTGACAATGGATCTTGCAGATCTGAGGAAGGGTGTCCTGGTGGGACGGAAGTCTCCGTATCCGGCGGAGTTCAGGAACGATGTGGTCCCGCTGTATCGCGCGGGGGGTGGGAAGCGTACGTATGCGGCGGTGGCGGCGGATGTCGGGGTGACTGGTGAGACGCTGCGGAGCCGGGTGCGTCAGGCCGACGAACAGTCGGGTCGCCGTCACGGCCATGGCGAGCCGGCTGGAGAGAGCCGGGATGAGGAGCTGGCCCGGCTGCGGGCGGAGAACGGCCGGCTGCGCAAGGCGGAGTAGGAGTGGGAACTCGAGCGGGAGATTCTGCGGCGGGCGGCGGCCTATTTCGCGAAGGAGATGAAGTGAAGACCCACCGCTGGGACTTCGTCTCCGCCCACGCCGAGGTCTTCGGCGTTCAGCGGATATGCCGGGTTCTTCAGGTCTCGTGGTCGGGTTACTACCGGTGGATCGACGGTGCGAAGGCCCGAGCGGAGCGACAGGCCGCTGACGACGCCCTGGTCGCGGAGATCCGCGAGGTCCACACCATGCACAAGGGAACGTACGGGGTGCGCCGTGTCCATGCCGAGCTGCGGGGATTCGGGCATGCCGTCAACCGCAAGCGCGTCGAGCGGCTGATGCGCCTGAACCGGATCGAGGGCCGTCACCTGCGTCGGCGCAAGCGCACCACGGTCCCGGACCGGCTCGCCCCGCCCGCCCCGGACCTCGTCCGCCGTGACTTCTCCGCCGGGCGCCTGGACGAGAAGTGGTGCGGCGACATCACATATGTGCGGGTCGGCGGGTGGTGGCTGTATCTGGCCTGCGTCCTGGACGTCTGCTCACGCCGGGTGCTCGGCTACTCGATGGCCTCGCATATGCGTGCCGAGCTGGTCATCGACGCCCTGACGATGGCGGTGACGACCCGCGGCTGCCACGTGGACAGGGTGGTCTTCCACGCGGACAGGGGTTCGCAGACCACCGCCGCCGCGTTCGCGCAGGTCTGCGACGGTTTCGGGATTCGCAGGAGCATGGGCCGGGTCGGCTCGAGCTATGACAACGCCCTCGCCGAGTCGTTCTGGCAGGGACTCACGAGGGAGACGATGCACAAGAGGCCGTTTTCGACGATGCGTCAGGCGAGGCTGGAGATCTTCCAGTGGCTCACCTACTACAACACCCGCAGGCGCCACGGCGCACTCGACTGCCTCTCGCCGGTGGAGTTCGAACAGCAGCATCTGCGAGCGGCTAAACTCTCAATCGCGGCATGAGCCCCTGTGTCCGCACTCCGGGGGACGCCTCAGTCCGTGGAGCACCCCGGGGGCTCGGCAGCGGCAGCCGGTGCCAGTGCGGGTGCCGGTGCGGGGGTTGACATCGATGTCGGGACATCCGTGTGGGCGGTCTCCGGGCCGTCGGGTTCGAGCAGCCCATGCCGGTGGGCGAGGTAGCCGAGCTGGAAGCGGCTCGTCGCACCCAACTGGCGCATGATGGCGGAGACGTGACGCTGACAGGTGCGCACCGAGATGCCGAGGGCGCGGGCCGTGACGCGGTCGTCGTCGCCCCCCATCAGGTGCCGCAGTATGGAGCGTTTTGCCTGGTCGGCGACATCCTGGATGAAAGCCTTCTCGCGCGGTTTGCCGATGTGCTCGCCCGTCGCCCACAGCACGTTGAACATCTCGGCGACGAAGGCGACCAGTTCCGGGCTGCGAACGAGCAGCGCCCCGCCCGTCGGTTCCTGGAGGGGGAGTGCGAGCAGGGACCGGTCGAAGACCAGGCAGCCGGCCAGGCCGCCGGAGACCGTTCTGGCTTCGGCACCGAGAGCCGCTAGCTCCTCTTCGTACCGCACGGTCGGCGGGTCGAAGCGGGCCGAGTGCTGGTACAGCGTGCGCACGCGGACGCCCCGGGAGAGCAGGTCCCGGTCCCGGGCGTGGCGCAGCCCGGCCGCAGGCAGGGGGCCGCCCGGCTGCGCGCAGAGCACCTCCTGCGTGCATGCGGCGGACTGGCTGTCGATCATGCGCTGGAGCTCCTCCGATGACTCGATGCGCTCCAGCGGCGGTCCCGCCAGAGTCCGTTGGCGTGAGGCGTGCACGATGGCCAGTTCCGCGAGCTGCCCCCGCATACGCAGCAGGTCGAGCTGGGCTCCCTGTACGCGCTCCTCCCACCGTTTGAGCAACTGCGCCGATACGTCGGTGGGGTTGGTTGCCGCGAAGCAGTCGGGGCCGACCTGCTGGACGAGGCCGCTGGAGACGAGGACGTCGAGACTGCGGGACCGGGTGAGCACCTGGTCCGACTGGAGGGGGCCGTGTTCCGCGAACTCCCGGTAGAGGTCTATCTCTTCGGGTGTGAGCTCCCGGGGTCGGTCACGGTCCTGCGGGCGTGTCAACGCGGCTCGTGTCATGTGGCTGCCCTCTCGTTCGCATCCGTCGCAATCGCGATGCTAGGAGACTCCGCCCCGGCCCGCCGCCCCGGGAACGTGTATCGGCCACGCTTCGGGTGTGCGGATACCGGCCGGAGAGTGGCTCAAGATCCTTGAAACACCGGGCATCTCGGTGAGCGGCATGCGGAGATGGGCTGGACTCGAGGACCGCTCGGGTATGGCCGGAACGTGCGCAAGGCTGCCTGAAACTTGCGGCAAGTTCTTGCTGTCGTCTTTCCGACAGTCGCCAAGACGACAGTCGTCCCCCATTGGCGGGGGGCTGCCCCGCCCCCGATGCTGAGCGGGACGCGCCGATCCCGGCTGCGCGCCGTGTAGCAGGAGGGGTGCGTTCAGATAATTCCGAGATGACCGGCCGGCCCCGCCCGTCGGAGCCGCCGGGTCGACTGCCGGGCTCAGTCCTCCGCCGGGTGGACCACCTCGACTCCCTGGTCACGCAGTACTTCGACCGCGGGGGAGTCCGCGGGGGCGTCCGTGACGACGAGGGCGATCTCCTTCATGGAACAGATGCGGCCCAGCGCCGCACGGCCGATCTTGTCGGCGGTCGCGACCAGGATCACGCGCTGCGCCGAGGCGACCGCCGCACGCTTCACCTGCACGTCGTCGAGGTTGTAGGCGGTCGCTCCCTGAACGGGGTCGACGCCGCAGCACCCCAGGATGAACGTGTCGAAGCACAGGTCCTTGAAGGTCTGCACGGGTGTGTGGCCGTAGAAGGACAGCTCCTCGGGGCGCACCTGCCCGCCGGGCATCACCAGTTGGATGCCCGGGAACGCGGACAGGGTGAAGGCCGCGTGCAGTGAGAGGGGTGCGACGGTGAACTGGCGGTCCGCCATGGACTTTGCAATGGCGACGGCCGTCGTGCCCGTGTCCAGTGCGACGGTCTCGCCGTCGGCGAGCAGTGCGACCACGGCGTGCGCGAGGCGCTCCTTCGCCTGCGATCCGGACATGGCCCGGATCGCGTACGGGGGCTCGACGCCGCCGGGCAGGCTGCTCACGGCGCCGCCGCGCACCCGGCGCAGGGCCCCCCGGGACTCGAGTACCTCCAGGTCCCGGCGGATGGTCATCTCGGACGCCCCGGTGGCCTGGGCCAGCTCGGCCACCGTCGCGCGGTTCTGCTGCATCAGCAGTCCCACGACGAACTTGTGCCTCTCCATCACGTTCATGTGTCTGCTTTTAGCACAGATGCTGCGGCGGGGCTTCTGATGCGCGTTCGCACACCTAAACTGTTGCAACGAACATTGCAGATGTGTAACGTGAGAGGAACGGTGTGAACTTCATGCTGTTGTGAACGTTGATCGCGTTCATTCGGCCATGACCGATGAGGAGAGCCATGACTGCCACCACTGAGGCCGATCTGCCGGAAGGGGGGAAGCCCCTCCTCAGCGCCGTCGCGATCGTCGCATCGTGCATGGCATTCGTGGTGATCGGCGCCCTCCAGGCGCTCTACGGTCCGGCGATCCCCGCACTGCGGGACGAATTCGGCATCAGTCCGGCCGTGGCCGGGCTCAGCCTCAGCGCGCACTTCGTCGGCGCCCTCCTCGGAGTGCTGATCTATCACCTCCTGCGGGGCCGCCTGAACAACCGGGTGCTGCTCGGCGGCTCCTACGTACTCATGGCCGTAGGCGCGGCCGTCTTCGCCTTCTCCCCGAGCTGGACCCTCGCCCTCGCCGGCACGTTCGTCATCGGCCTGGGCTTCGGCGGCATCGACTACGGACTCAACCAGCTCTTCGCCGTCGGGTTCGGCCACCGCAGCACCGCCATGCTCAACCTGCTGAACGGGCACTTCGGCATCGGCGCCATCGCCGGCCCCGCCCTGATCGGCTGGCTCGGGGCGGACAGCTACCCGGAGATCTTCGTCGGCACCGGCGTGGTCAGCCTGCTGATCCTCGTCACCCTCGGCGGGGTGGCCCTCCGGGAGCCCGCCCCGGCCCCGGCGGAAGGCGCCACAGCGGGCGGCGCGCGGGTGCTTCCGATCATCGCGGTGTTCATCGGGATCTACGTCCTGCACGTCGCCATCGAGACCGGCGTCGGAGGCTGGGAGCCCACCCACCTCGAAGCCGTCGGATACGGCGCCGCCACCGCCGCGACCGCGACCTCCGCCTACTGGGCCGCCATGACCATCGGCCGGTTCGTCGCCGCGCCGATCAGCCTGCGCTGGTCCGCGCCGTCGATCCTCACTGTCTGCTGCGCCGGCATGGCCGGCTTCCTGCTCCTGGCGACCGTCCCGGCCTTCGCCCCGTACGCCTACCTCGGCGTTGGCCTGATGATCGCGCCGATCTTCCCGACCTGCCTGCCCTGGCTGAACCGCGCCGTGCCCGGCGTGGCCGCCGCCGGCGCCTATGTGATCGCCGCCTCGATGATCGGCGGCGTGGCCTTCCCGCCGGTGCTGGGTGCCGTGATCGACGCGATGGACGTCAAGACGGTGCCGCTGCTGCTGTTCCTGCTCGCCGTCGTCTGCGGCGTGCTGAGCCTGTGGCTGCGCCGCAACGCCCCCGACCCCGGCGGCGTGTCCCGCCCACGGGACCCCGGACGTGCGGAATACGTCACCACACTCTGAAACCCGTACAACGCAACGTGAGGAACCGAAGGATGAAAGCCGTCCTCTTCGACATGTTCGGTGTCATCGCGCGTGTCCAGTCGCCCGAGTCCATGACCGCTCTGGAACGCACGGCTGGTGGCGACCCCGACCGCTTCTGGGCGGCGTACTGGTCGCAGCGGCCCCCCTATGACCGCGGCGAGGTCACCGGGCCCGGCTACTGGCAGGCGGTCTTCGCGGACCTGGGCATCCCGCTCGACCGGCGGCTGACCGAGGAGCTGACCGCCGCTGACCTCGTCAGCTGGAGCGAGGTCGACCAGCGAGCCGTGGACCTCCTCGGCGACCTCGACGACAGAGGGTTCGTGCTCGGCCTCCTCTCCAACATCCCCGAGGACCTGGCCGTCCGGTACGAGGCCACCCAGCCGTGGCTGGAGCGGTTCGCGGTCCGCGGACTGTCCTGCCGGATCGGCAGCGCCAAGCCCGAGCCCGCCGCCTACGAGTGGTGCGTGCGCGAGCTCGGACTGCCTCCGGAGGAGATCCTGTTCGTCGACGACCGGGCCGAGAACGTGCACGCCGCACGCAAACTGGGCCTCCACGGCCATGTGTTCATCTCGCCCGAAGGGGTGCTGGACGCGCTGGAGGCGGCGTTGACGTGACGACGCCGGCGCAGTTCTACGCCCTGTGCGCCGCCGCGCACGGCAGCTTCCCGCCACCGCGCCGCGAGACCGAGACGGGCAGGGGCCTCGCCGGCGCGATGCTCCTCCAGGGCGCGCTGGCCGGCTGGCTGGACCTGTCCGGCGACCGGGTCCGGCTGACAGGGCGGGGCCGAAACGGCGACCCGGTGCTGGACGCGTTCCTGACGCATATCGAGGCCTCCGCCCGGGACCGGGCGCCGTCCGACTGGGTGGAACGCCTGGGTCCCGCGGCGCTCGCCGCCCCCCGCCCGGGGAGGTACCCGGGCGGCGGGCAGTCGCCCGGCGGGCGAGCAGGCATCCGGCCCCCCGAAGCGCTGAGACGGGTGCGGCGGTCGGTGGAGGACCCCGACCGCTCCGCACCGCACGCGGTGGCCGCGGGCGCCCTGATCGCGGCGTCCGGACTGCACGACCTGTGCTGGCCCGGCCTGACCCGGGACGAGGCGTCCCGGCGCACGCTGCGGGCCGTGGCCGCGCTGGGGCCCGCGGGGCTGCCCGCCGCCCGTGCGGCGACGGCGGTGTCCCATTCTCTGACCGGCTCCGCCGGCGCTCTCGCATTTCCCGGATAGGGAATTGGAGAATCCGGATCGTAAAAGAGATCCACATCTCCAAAAGGTCGCTTGTCAGGGCGAGTTGGGATGTGATCTTATGAAAGAGAAGGCGCCGCCGTGAGATCCCCTGTCTGCATCGGGTGAAATATCCAGGCCGCCCCCCACCGGCAGCAAGCCGTAGCCCAATTCTTTTCACTTGGACGCGAGTTGCATTCCGCCGTCCATACCTCAACGTTCTCGAACGACCCGTGTGAGAGGGACCGATGGAAACCAAGGATGTCACCGAGCACATCTATTACCCCGTCAGCGACTACAAGATGGCGCGGGGTGAGGGTGTCTACCTCTACGACGAGGACGGGAAGAGCTACCTCGACTGCGCGTCGGCCACGTTCAACCTGAGCCTGGGATACTCCCACCCGGCCGTCGTCGCCGCGATGAAGGACCAGCTCGACAAGGTGGTCCACATCACCTCCTCCTACCAGAGTGAACCGGTCAACGGCCTGGTCCAGCGGTTAGCGGAGGTTTCCCCGGACAACCTGACGAAGGTGCACCCCAAGGTCTCGGGCGGCTCGGCCGCCAACGAGGGCGCCATCAAGATGGCCCAGATGGCCACCGGCAAGTCCGAGGTCATCACGCTGTTCCGCAGTCACGTGGGGCAGACGATGATGATGACGTCGATGTCGGGCAACGCGTTCCGCCGCGAGCCGTTCCCCAACCTCTTTCCCGGCACCCTCCAGGTCCCCGACCCGTACTGCTTCCGCTGCTTCTACGGGCAGAAGGAGGGCTCTTGCGGGATGATGTGCGTGGACCGGCTCGACGACTTCGTCGAATACGCCAGCTCCGGCCGGGTCGCCGCCGTCCTCATCGAGCCGATATCCGGAAACGGCGGCAACATCGTCCCGCCGGACGGCTACATGCAGAAACTGCGCGCCTTCTGCGACGAGCAGAACATCGCCCTCATATTCGACGAGATCCAGACGGGCATCGGTCGTACCGGCCACATGTTCGCGGCCCAGTACTTCGACGTCGAACCCGATGCCATCACCACGGCCAAGGGCCTCGGCGGATCGGGCGCGCAGGTCGCCGCCATCATCACCAACGAGCGGCTCGCCGGCCTCCCCGCGAACCACCACTCGTTCACCTACGGCGCCAACCTGCTGGCCGCCGCGGCGGCCAACGCCACCCTCGACATCGTGCGGCAGCCCGAATTCCTGGCGAACGTCACCCGCACGGGTGGTTACATCATGGAACGCCTCCACGACATGAAGCGCCGCTACCCGCAGATCGTGGACGTCCGCGGCGTCGGACTGATGATCGGCTTCGAGATCGCCGAAGCCGACGGCAGGCCCGCCGTGAAGCTCACCAACCACCTGGCCGCCCAGGCCATGGACCACGGCCTGATCCTGCGCACCTCGCGGTACGGCTACGGCAACGTCCTCAAGATCCGCCCGCCGCTGATCCTCACCATGGACCAGGCCGAGGAGATCTGCGACAAGCTGGAGAACCTCTTCCTCTCGGAGCTGGCCCGATGACCGCCGACAACCCGATGAAGCGGCTGCTCGTCTCCCTCGGGCAGCACGTCCGCGCCGAACTCCTCGCTTACGAGGCCACCGGCCGCGAACGCAGCGTGCACGGCGACTCGCCCGGCGGCGACGCCCAGTTCGACGTCGACGAGGTGGCGGAGAAAGCCGTACTCGACTACCTGCGCGAACACGCCCACGTACCCGCGGCGCTCTACACTGAGGACGGCTCCTACGTCGAGCTCGCCCCCGACCCCCAGGTCCTCCTGGTCGTCGACCCCATCGACGGCACCCGTCCCACCTCGGCCGGTCTCGAAATGGGCATGGTGTCCATCGCGGCCGCCCCCTACGGGGACGGCAAGCCCGCCCTCGCCGACGTCGACGCCGCCTGCCTGGTCGAGATCAAGAGCGGCGCGTGGCTGTACGGCGACGACACCGACGGCCTCGACAGCGGCGGATTCACCACCCCGGTCCCGCGGCTGAGCCGGAACACCGACCCGACCCACATGTTCTGGTCGATCGAGTTCAACGGCCACCCGATGGACCTGATGACCCAGGCGTACGGCCACCTCGTGGACAGTTCGGCCAACACCGGCGGCATCTTCGTCTTCAACAGCAGCACCTTTTCCATCTCCCGCATCATCACCGGGCAGCTCGACGCCTACGTCGACATCGGCAACCGCGTCCTGCGTGACCACCCGGACACCGAAGAGGCGTTCCTGCGCGTCGGCCGCGGCTCGATCCTGCACCTCTTCCCCTACGACATCGCCGCCGTCGTCTACCTCGCCCGGCAGGCCGGCGTCGTCATCACGGACGCCTACGGCGACGACCTCGGCTCCACCTCGCTGGTGGACCTCGGCCCGATGAACCAGAAGTCCTGCATCGCCGCCGCCACCCCCGAGCTCCACAAGCAACTGCTCGACACCATCCGCTGGGACCTGGGCCGCGCCGCCGCCGCGCCCGTGACGGAGGAATCATGAAGGCGCTGACGCTGACCGCAGACCGCACGCTCGCCCTCGTCGACCACCCCAAGCCGGAACCCCTGGCCGCGGACGACATCGTCATCCGCGTCACCCAGAGCGGCATCTGCGGTACCGACCGCAGCGTCCTCGTAGGCAAGTTCCCGGCCGAGACCGGTGTCGTCATGGGCCACGAGGCCGTCGGCGTCGTCGACTCCACCGGCCCGGGCGTCACCCGCTTCGCCGTCGGCGACCGGGTCATCGTCAACCCCACCCTGTACTGCGGCAACTGCCCCACCTGCCTCGAAGGCCACTGGAACTTCTGCGGCCGCAAGGCCGGCACCGAGGTCGGCCTGGACTACGACGGCTCCTTCGCCGAGTTCATCCGCCTCCCCGAGCTTTTCTTCCACGCCATCCCCGAGGACATGGACTTCGACCGCGCCGTCGTCGTCGAACCGCTCGCCTGCGCACTCAACAACATCGAGGCCGGCCGCCTGGCGGCGGGCGAGACCGCCGTCGTCGTCGGTGGCGGCCCCATGGGCGTCGTCACCGCCATGGCCGCCCAGCGGTACGGTGCCACCGTCCTCCTCGTGGAGCCCGACCCCGTACGCGGCCGGCTCGGCCAGGAGATCTTCGACGCCCCCGAGTTCGGAGGCCGCGTCACCGTCCACACCCCCGACGACCCCGCCCTCACCGAGCGAGGCGACCTCGTCGTCGACTCCGTGGGCAACCTCCTGGAGCAGAGCATCGGCTACGCCGCCGTTCGCGGCCGCGTCGTCGTCATGGGCTTCAACAGCAACGCCTCCGCCACCGTCCGGCCGCTCACCCTGCTCCAGCGCGGCCTGCAGATCATCGGCGCCGGCGACTACAACAGCATGATCTTCCCCAAGGCCGTCGAGCTGGCCCGGCAGCTGCCGCTGGAGCGCGTGGTCACCCACCGCTTCGCCCTCGCCGACCACGAAGAGGCGTTCAAGGCCCTCGCCGCCGTCCCCGGCGCCGAGTACACCGCCCTGAAGGTCGTCCTCGTACCTCCGCACGAAGGGGCGGACGCATGAGCCCCACGCCGCGCGCCGCACTCGCCGAGGCGCTCGTCCCCGGCACCCGCCGGCCCGTCGTCGTCGGCGAGTACCCCTACTACCGGGCCGACCCCGCCAACTGGGCCGCCAACCTGCGCGAACTGCGCGCCCTGGGCGTTGACGTCGTGTCCTGCTACCTCCCCTGGCGCTTCCACGAGACCGGCGGGCCCCTCGGCGAGGGGGGTCCCTCCTTCGACTTCACCGGGAAGACCGACCCTCAGCGCGATGTCGTCGGACTGCTGGAGCTCGCCGCGGCCGCCGGACTGGGCGTCCTCCTCAAGCCCGGCCCCTTCATCCACGCCGAGGTCCAGCTCGGGGGGCTGCCCGACCGGCTCTGCGGCCCCGGACACACCCCCTATCAGGGGCTCGACGGCACCGTCCTCACCTCCCAGGGCAAGCCGCTGCCCAGCCTCCTCGACCCGGCCGTCCAGGCCGAGACGGAGACCTGGCTGAAGGCCGTCGCCGACGAGGTCGTCGCCGGGGCCACCGCCCCCGACGGCCCCGTCGTCGCCCTCCAACTCGGCAACGAAGGCACCTGCGGAGACGCCCACCTCCCCGTGGACGCCCAGGACGCCTCGCCGGCCGCCCGCCGCGCCTTCGCCCACTGGCTCACCGGCCGCGGCCTGACCGACGAGGCCGCCCTCGCCTCCGAGGACGTCACCCGGTGGACCAGCGCCACGCGGCAGCTGTGGTCCCGGTGGTCGGGGCACGGCATCGTCGGCCTGTGGGACCGGATCTCCGCGCTCTTCCCCGAAGGCCCGGCCCGGCTGGCCAACGTCCCCCTCACCGGGGTCACCGCACCGCGCGCCGCCTTCGACGCCTGGGCAGCCCGGCAGCGCGCCATCCAGGGCTCCGGGTACTTCGTCGGCCACACCGAATGGATCGGCAATCCGGCGCGGGAGACCGCCGCCTTCGGCTCCCACCTGGCCGGGATCCTCCTCGGCGGCACCGACGTGGTCGAGGCGAACTGGGGGTTCACCTGGACCGACGAGTCCTTCGCCCGGCCGGCGACCCCCGTCTTCAACGCCCTGCTGGCCCTCCTGCTGGGCTCCACCACCATCAGCGTCTACACCGCCTGCGCCACGGAGAACTGGGGCCCCCTGGTCGACATGGACCCCGACGGACTGCGCGCCGAAGGTGTCGATCCCGGCCTGCACGCACCGCCGTACACCCCGGGTGCGCCGCTCGCCGAGGCCGGCTCCCACCAGGCCAACGCCGAGGGCCTGCGGCTGCTGGCCGCGTTCCTCGAACGCCACGGTGACCTGCTGACCGGCAGCGTCCTGGACCGCGACGCGGTGGTCCTCGTAGACCGGGCCCTGCCCCAGACCGGGGCCTGGCAGCGCACCGGCGGCACGGTCCTCGCAGAGCTCGCCGACGCCGTGCATCGTCAACTGGCCGACTCCGGGCGGCTGATCGGTCTCGGCTGGCTTGACGAGCAGCCCGCGCCCGCCGCCGACGGCACCCCCGTCCCCGTCGCCGTGCTGCGGGCCGGGCACCCCGAGGGCGACCTCCCCGGCGAACTGAGGCTCCCGGCCGACCAGCCCGCCGGGGGCGCGGTCGCCGCGTTCGTCGCCGCGTTCGCCGCCACGCTCCCGGCCCCGGCCGGGCCGCGCTGGACCACGGCGCACGGCCGGGCCCGCGTCCTGAGCCGCTCCGGCCCCGGCGGCGTCCGCGTCATCGGCGCGTTCAACCCCACCGACGCGGACGACCGGGTCACCGGCAGTGGTTGGACGCTGGAGCTGCCCGCCGGCTCCGCCGCGGTCCTCGTCACCCAGGACGGCGCACTCACGGGCTGGCTCGCCACCCCCGCGGAGCCGTCCACGACCCCCGTCGCCCTCATCTGGGCCGGCGAAGAGGCCGACGCGAAGCGCGTCACGGCCTCTTGATACCCCGGGCGGCGGGGGAGCGTACCTGACAGCGCGCTCCCCGTCGCCCGGTCCTGGCCGGCGGCAGTTCTGCCGACGGTGTGGAGTCCGGCGCCGTGTGTGTCGCGGTCTCCTGGGGTCCGGGGCGGCGGGCAAGTGCACCTGACAGCGCGCCCCCGCCGCCCGGCCCTGCCCGGTGCCGGCCCGCTGATCGGCCTTCGCCCGGCCTCGGTACCGCCGGCCGCGCGCCGTGGCCGACCCCGCAACCGGTTCTGCCAAGAACACCGGGTCCCGCGGACACCCGCCGCCGGGATCCCTCCCACGAGCGAGATGGCGTCATGAACCCGAACCCCCAGGCCCCACCCGGCCCCGTGTCGCACCTGCGCCCGGCCGGCCCGCAGACCCTCGGCATCCTGGCCGACCTCATCGCGCAGGAACAGCCCGTCTTCGCCATGCCGTCCTGGTTCGTGACCGCCGAATCCGCGCAGGCCGGCCACCTCCTCAGCGAGTTCGTCCGGGAACTGGGCGACCGCCCGGCCGGCACCCGCTACCGCAGTTTCTTCGCCAACTCCCGCTACGAGGCCCTGCACGGCGCCGTCAAACTGCTGCGCCACCGCGCCGCCGCGACCGCCGCCGTCCACCGAGGCCGGGTCCTCGTCCTCGACCCCGACGGCACCCTCGCCCGCCGCGCCGACCCCCTCGCCGAAGGCCCCGACCTCGCCCTCGCCCCCGGCCTCCTCACCCACACCACCGTGGACGGCCTGCGCTCCGCCCTGCAGGGCACCGGCACCCCGGTGTGCGGGCTCGTCGTACGCGCCCCCGAACTCCTCGACGACAGCGCCCGGGCCGCCGTCGCCGAACTGGCCCGCACCGCGCGCGCCACCGGAGCCCGCATCGTCGTCGACCTCAGCGACATCGCCCCGGACAGCCCGGCGGACCCCGCCGTCACCGCGCTCCGCCCCGACCTCGTCGTCCTCGGCGAATCCCTCACCGGGCACGAGGTCCCGTTCGGCGCCTTCACCGGCACTCACGACACGTTCGAGCCGTGGACCACCCCGCAGACCGGATTCCTGCATTCCAACACCTACGGCGGCAACACCGTCGCCATGCGCGCCGTCATCGCCCGGCTGCTGCCCCGCTGGGACGCCGCCGCCCCGGTGCACCGCGTCCTCGCGGCGGCCGCCGCAGACCGGCAGGCCACCCTCGACCTGTACGCCCGCCACGTGAACCCGATGGCGGCGCGCATGCAGCGCAAGCTGCACGGCGCGCTGAACGTCGTCCGCGCCAAGGGCTCCCGGCTCACCGTCCGCCTCGACTCGGGCCGCGAACTGGACCTGGTCGACGGGCTCTGCGGAGCCGGGCTCGGCGTGGCCGGCCACAACCCCGCCGATGCCCTGACCGACGTCGTACGGGGCCACGACCCGGCCCGGGGCCACGTCCGCGAGCTCGAAGAGGTCCTGGCCCGGGAAACCGGCCTGCCCCACACCTTCCCCGCCGTCAGCGGCGCGTCCGCGGTGGAGAGCGCCATCACCCTGGCCCGCCTCGCCCGCCCCCGGCAGCGGCGCATCGTCGTCTTCAAGCACAACTACGGCGGCAAGACCCTCGTCTCCCTGCTGGCCACCGCCGCCGACCGCACCCGCGCGCCCTTCGGCCCCCTCTACGACGACATCCGCTACATCGACCCCTTCACCCCGCACGCCGTCGACGAGTTCCGCGAGGAGGCGGCCGGGGGCGACATCGGACTCGTGTGGATCGAACTGGTCCACGGCAGTTCCGACGCTTACACCGCGATCCCCGGCCCCCTCCTCGACACCGTCACCGAGGGCCGGGCCCAGCACGGCTACCTCGTCGGCGTCGACGAGGTCCTGACGTCCTACTACCGTTGCGGCACTCGCTTCGCCCACCACGGCCGGCTCCCCGACATCGACCTCATGAGCCTGTCCAAGGCACTGAGTTACGGCTGTTTCCCCACCGGCGCCGCCCTCGTATCCGACGAGGTCCATGAGGCCGCGCACAGGACCAACCCGCTGCTGGTCGAGGAACTGCGCACCCACCACGCCCACGGTTTGGGCGCCCACTTCGCCCTCCAGGCCATCGGCCAGGTCGACGCCCTGGGCCTGCCCGAACGCGTCGGGGCCCTGTCGGACCTGGTGCGCGCCGGGCTCGCGGCCATGGACGACGGGCCGCGCGGAGTGGTCGGCCGCCGCTTCGCCGAGGGCATGCTCGGCCGGTTCGAACCACGCGTACCCGGAGTCCTCGGCCGCTTCGTCGACCCCGAAGGCGAGTGGATGACGTACGCCCTCATCCTCTGGTGGATCAACCGTGCCCGCGCCTTCGTCGTCTACGACGTGTTCCTGCTGCCGCTGACCGCCACCGAGCGGGAGATCCGCCAGGTCATGCGCAGCGCCCGCCGGCTCTCCCGCACCGGCCCGGTCCGGCTCCTCGCCCACGCCGCCCTGTTCCGGCTGGGCCAGCGCCT
The DNA here is from genome assembly GCF_042742535.1 of Streptomyces sp. NPDC058880. Lineage (NCBI taxonomy): Bacteria > Bacillati > Actinomycetota > Actinomycetes > Kitasatosporales > Streptomycetaceae > Streptomyces > Streptomyces sp. NPDC058880. Next base: position 81,713 of record NZ_JBHYMC010000009.1, on the reverse strand, counting down.
GTCCGGCCGGCCGAAGCGGCGTACGCCGCGCACCCGCACCCCCGCCTATTCGAGGAACAACGCATGAGCACACAGAACGTGGAAGTGATCCGCACCTTCTTCCGGTTGTTCGACGAGGGCCGCCTCGCCGACATCGAGCTGCTGCTCGCCCCCGACTTCGAATGGGTCTACCACGGCCCCGCCTCGCTGCCGTGGGCCGGCGTCTACCGCGGCGTCGAGGGCTTCCGCGAGTTCTTCGCCATCGTCCGCGAGCTGATCCGGGTCCAGGAGTGCGAGGCCTACGACTACCTCGACGCCGGGGACCGGATCGTGGTGCTGGGCGTGAGCCGCACCCTGGTCCTGGCCAACGAGGCGCGCTACGAGGCCCAGTGGATGAACGTGTTCACCGTCCGCGATGGACTGATCTCCCGCTACCTCGACCTTTTCGACACCGCCAGCGTCGTCGAGGCCCTCGAACGCGCCCCGCAGGAGGTGACCCCGGCTCCGTGAACACCACCACTGAAACCGCCACCACCCTCGGCGCGGCCTTCACCGCCGTGGCCCGGGCCCACCCCCACCGCACGGCGCTGGTCCGCGGCGACCTCCGGATCGGCTACGGCGAACTCGCCGCCAGGGCCGAGGCGGCCGCCCGGCTCCTCGCGGGCCGCACCGCCCCCGGCGAGCCCGTCGGGATCTGCGCCCACCGCTCGCCCGGTACGATCGCCGCCCTGCTGGGGTCGGTCCTGGCCGGGGGCGCCTACCTGCCCCTGGACCCCGACGCGCCGGACGACCGGATCCGCTCCCTCGTCCTCGACAACCACCTGCGCACCGTCTTCGCCGCCGACCGGGACGTCCCGAGGCTGCGTGCCTTCCTGCCCGCCGAAGTAACGATCCTGCCGGTCAACGAGAACGCATCGGATCCGGCCCTCGGCGCGGCGCACGCCGCCGTCCCGGAGGCCGCTGCGGGGCCGGACTCTCCGGCCTACGTCATCCACACCTCCGGCAGCACCGGCGCCCCCAAGGGCGTCCAGGTCGCGCACCGTTCCGTCCTCGCGCTGGCGCACGCCCCCGAGGCCGGACTGACGGCCGCCGACACCGTCCTCCAGCTCGCCCCGCTCCACGTGGACCCCTCCGTCTTCGAGATCTGGGGCGCCCTGCTGAACGGCGCCCGGCTCGTGCTGCCGCGGTCCGACCGGCCCGGCGTGCACGACATCGGCCGGGAGTGCGCCCGCCACGGGGTGACCGTCCTGCGGCTGGCCGCCCCGCTGTTCCGGCTGGCGATGGAGCACATCGCGGCCGACCTGCGCGGGCTGCGCCTGTGCATCTCGGGCGGTGACCGGGCCGACGCGGACGCGGTGCGGACCGCGCTGCGCGAGCTGCCCGGCTGCCGGATCGTCAACGGCTACGGGCCCACCGAGACCACGGTCTACGCCTGCTGGCAGACCTTCGACACCCCGGACGACTGGGACAGCGGCTGGCGGGACGTGCCGATCGGCCGCCCCTTCGCCGGGGCCACCGCCCACGTGCTGCGCCCCGACCGCACCCCCGCCGCGCCGGGCGAGGAGGGTGAACTCTGCATCGGCGGCCCGGGCGTCGCCCGGGGCTACCGCGGCAGGCCGGAGCAGACCGCCGAGCGGTTCGTCCCCGAGCCCGGACGGCCCGAACGCACCGCCTACCTGACGGGCGACCGGGTCCGCCGCCTCCCCGGCGGCGAACTGGCCTTCCTGGGGCGCTTCGACGATCAGGTCAAGATTCGCGGCCACCGCGTCGAACCGGCCGAGGTGGAACGCGCGCTGCTGGCCCACCCCGCGGTCCGCGAGGCCGCCGTGGTCCCGTACGGCCCCACGGCCACCCGCCGACTGGCCGCCTACGTCACCCTGACACCGGGGGCAGCCCCTGCGCCGGAGGCCCCGGCCTCCCCGGCAGTCCCCGAGGCCCCGGCCGATCCGGACGCCCGGCCCGACCTGAGCGTCCCGGATCTGGATTCCCGGGCCACCTTCGGCGACCCGGCCGACCGGGATGCCCCGGCCGCCCTTGGCGTCGAGGCCGACACCGATGCCCGGCCCGGCCTCGGTGTCCAGGCCGCCGTGCTGACCGCCCACGTCGCCCGGATCCTGCCCGAACCGGCGGTTCCGGCCGTCGTCTCCGTGTTGCCGGAGTTGCCGACCACTGCCAACGGCAAGGCCGACCGCCGTCTGCTCGCCGCCCTCGCCCACCGCGCGGCCGCGGCGGTCCCCGGACCGGCCGGCCGGGCCCCGGCAGGCGCTGGTGCGGAGGCCGACGTCCTGCGCGCCGTTTCCGGGCACTGGGAGGCCGTCCTCGGCCGAGTCGTCGGCCCGGACACAGACTTCTTCGCCGCCGGCGGCGACTCCCTGTCCGCGATGGCGATCCTGGCCCGGCTGGAACGCGACCAGGGCGTGGCCCTGACGATCGCCGACCTGTTCACCACCTCGACCGTCCGGGCCCTGGCGGCCCGCGTGGCCTCCGCCACCGCCACCGCCGCCGTATCGCCGGAGCCCGCCCCCGACGCGGACTCCGGCCGGCTGCCGCTGTCGCCCGCCCAGGAGGGGATCTGGTTCGAGCAGGAGGCCACCGGATCCACCGACCGGTACGTCATCGGACGCAGCTACGCCGTCGACGGCCCGCTCGACCTGCCCCGGCTGCGGAACGCCCTGACCCTGCTGGGCCGGCGCCAGGCCGCCCTGCGGACCGTCGTACGGCGCGACGCAGACGGCTGGTGGCAGAGCCTGACTGCCGACCCGGGCGCCGCGCTGCGCCATACGGACCTCACCGGCCTTCCGGCCGGAGAGCGCCGGGACCGGGCCCGCACCCTGGCCGCCGAGCACCGCGCGGCCGGGCCGGACGCCGAAGGCACCCGGCTGCTGCGCACTCTGGTGCTCACCCTCGACGCCCGGTGCACCCTGATCCACTTCGCCGTCCACCACGCCATCGCCGACGACTGGTCCCTGGACCTCTTCACCTCCGAACTGTCCGCCCTGTACGCGGACCCGGCCGCGGACCTGCCGCCCCTGAGCCCGGCCTACCCCGAGTACCTGCGCGACGCCCTCGAACCCCGGCCCGAACGCCTCACCGCCGCGACCCGGTTCTGGCGCAGTGCGCTAGACGGGGGAGCCGCCGGGCTCGACCTGGTCACCGACCGCCCCCGCCCCGCCGTCCTCAGCGGATCCGGCGACCGGGTACGGCTGCGGATCGGCTCCGGGCAGCGCGCCCGCCACGCCGAGGCCGCCCGCCGGCACGGCGTCAGCCCGTACATGTTCTGCCTGGCCGGCGTATACACGGTCCTGGCCGCCCACAGCGAACGCGACACCCTCACCCTGGGCGCCCTCGCAGCCGGACGCAGCCGGGCCGGGGCACAGGACCTCGTCGGCTGCTTCGTCAACCTGCTGCCCGTCCGTGTCGAGGCGGACGCGGACGCCACGGCCGACACCCTGCTCGCCCATGTCCGCACCGCCTGCACCCAGGCCCTGCACCACCAGGACGTCCCCTTCCAGACCGTGGGCCGGGAACTCGCGCCGGCCACCACCGCACGGGCGGCCGTCCCCTTCCAGGCCGTCGTCAACTACCGCCAGCGCCGGCCGCGTCCGCTGGAACTGCCAGGTGCGCGGACCGAGCCCTGGGACGCCGACGATCGCGACACCGCCACCTTCGAGCTGGCCTTCACCTTCCAGGAGGAGGGCGACGGCCTCGACGTCGAGGTCGAGTTCAGCACCGACCTCTACGACCGTGCCACCGCAGCGCGGCTGGCCGGCCAGCTCGCCGCCGTACTCGACCGCCTCGCGGACGGTGACCCGCCCCTGCGGAACGTCACCCTGTACGAACCGGGGGAGTACGAGCGGCTCAGCCGCGCCCCGGAACCGGCCCCCCGGCGGGTGCACACCACCCTCCCCGCCCTCGTCGCCCGGCAGGTCGCGGCCCGCCCGCACAAGACCGCGGTCGCCGACGCCGGCACCAGCCTCACCTACGCCGAACTCGACCGGCTCGCCGACTCCGTGGCCGCCCGCCTCGCCACCCGCGGGATCCGCCCCGGCGACCGCGTCGCCGTGTGCCTGGAGCGTTCCCCGTTCCTCGCCGCGACCCTCCTCGGCGTGCTCAAGACCGGAGCCGCCTACGTGCCGCTCGACCCGGCGTACCCGGCGCAGCGGCTGCGCCACTGCATCGCCGACGCCGATGCCGGCGCGCTGGTCTGCGCCAAGGACACCGCCGACACCCTGTTCGGGCCCGGCACGGAGGCATCCGAAGGACCGCCCGTCCTGGACATCGAGGCCCTCACCGCCCCCGGCGAGGCGGCCGAGCCCGCCGCGGACCCCGGCGATCCCGCCGCCCCGGCCTACGTCATCTACACCTCAGGCAGCACCGGGCGCCCCCGCGGCGTCGCCGTCTCCCACCGCGCCGTCGCCAACACCCTCCTCGCCTGCCTCGCCCGGCACCCCTTCACCGCGGACGACGTCTGGCTCCAACTCACCTCGCCCGGCTTCGACGTGGCCGCCTTCGAGCAGTTCATGCCGCTCGTCTCCGGCGCCACCCTGGTGTACGCGGACGACGCCACCCGCGCCGACAGCCCGGCCCTCACCCGAACCCTGCGCACCGCCGGAGTCACCGTGATGGTGACCGTGCCCTCCCTGCTGCGCGCCCTGGACCGTCCCGACCTGGCCGGTGTGCGCGTGCTGCTCGTCGCGGGCGAGCCCGCGGACGTCCACGACACGCGGCACTTCGCCCGGGATCGGGTTGTCATCAACGGATACGGCCCGACCGAGGCGGCGATCCTGGCCACCACGCACCGGGCCGACCCCGCGGAGGCCCGGGCCAGGGTGCCCGTGGGCACCGCCCTGTCCGGCACCGCGGCCCACGTCGTGGACCGCCACGGACGGCTCGCGGCCACCGGCGTTCCCGGCGAACTGTGGCTCTCTGGCGCCGGACTCGGCGACGGCTACCTGGGCGACCCGGAGCGGACGGGCGAGCTGTTCACCGCCCATCCCGCACTCGCCGGCGCCGGACGCTGCTACCGCACCGGGGACCGCGTGCGCCGACTGCCCGACGGAGCCGTCGACTACCTCGGCCGGCTCGACCACCAGATCAAGCTGCGCGGCTTCCGCATCGAACTCGGCGAGATCGAGGCCGCGCTCGCGGAACACCCCGGCGTCAGGGAGGCCGTCGCCGTCCTCCTCGGCACCGGCACCGGCACCGACGCCGAACTCGCCGTCGGCTACGTCGGCACCGCCGCGCCGCAGGACGCGCGCGCCCACCTGGCCCGGCTGCTCCCGGGCCACATGGTGCCCCGGCTGGCCGTACCCGTCCCCGCCATCCCGACGGGCAGCCACGGCAAGGCCGACCGGTCGGCGCTCGCCACCCGGCTGGCCGCCCATCGGCAGCGGCCGCTCCCGGCCGAGGGCCCGGCGGACGGCACCGAGCGGCGGCTGCTCGCCCTGTGGGAGGACGTCCTCGGCGGGCCGGCCGGCTCCCCCGGCGAGGACTTCTTCGCACTCGGCGGCCACTCCCTGCGGGTCATCCGGCTCCTGGGCTGCATCGAGCGGGAGTTCGGCGTCCGGATCGCCGTCGCCGACTTCCTAGCCGAGCCGACCGTACGCGCGGTCGCCCGCCTGCTGCGAGGGCCCGACCCGGCGGCGGCCCCGTCGAAGACCCCCGGTACGGACTCGCTGACCGGCCCGCTGAGCGGTCCGCTGAGCGGTCCGGCGACCCTGCCGGTCGGGCCGGACGACGCGCGGCTCGACCCCGCCCTCGTCTTCCCCGACCGGCCCGGCTCCTTCGACCCGCACGACGCCGTGCTGCTCACCGGGGCCACCGGGTACGTGGGCTCCCACGTCCTGGCCGAGTTACTGGACCGCACCACGGGCCCGGTCCTGTGCCTGGTCCGCGCCGCCGACACGGACGCCGCCCGCAGGCGTCTGGCCGCCGCCCTGCGCCGCCACGGGCTGCGCGGTGACGCCTCGGACCCGCGGATCGTGCCCGTACCCGGGGACCTGTCCCGGCCCGGCCTGGGTCTCGACGCCACCCACCGGGAGCAGGTCCTGCGGGCGAAGACCCTCCTCCACCTGGGCGCCGAGGTTCACCACGTGTCCGGCTTCCACCACCTGGCCGCCCCCAATGTCGGCGGCACCGCCGAACTCCTGCGGATCTGCGCACAGGGCCGGGCCCGCCTCCACCACGTCTCCACCCTCGGAGTGTTCCGGGACGGCCCCGACGCCGGCACACGCCCGCGCACCATCACCGAGGTCACCCCGACCGCCGGCGAACGGCACCCGCGCGGCCGCGGCTACGCCGCCGCCAAGTGGGCCGCGGAGCACCTCGTCGCACAGGCCCTCGAACGCGGCGCCGACGCCCGGATCTACCGGCTCGGCCGGGCCGGAGGCAGTACGACGGGCGCCATCAGCGAGGACGACTTCCTCAGCCGGCTCCTCGTCACCTCCACCACCCTCGGCTGCCACCCCGACGACCCCAGGCTCGCCACCGACGCACTGCCCGTGGACACCATGGCCCGGGCCCTGGTCGCGCTGGCCCTCGCCGACGGCGCCCCGGGCACCGTCCACCACCTGCACCACCCCCGGCGGACGCCGCTGGCCGAGCTGATCGCCGTACACGACCGCCGCACGGGCCGGACCACCCCGGCGGTTCCGCTGGATACCTGGCTCGGCCGCCTGGCCGACGCCGAGGCCCGCGGCACCGCGCTGCCCGCCCTCGCCTACCGCGAGTACTTCCGGGACCTGTGCGACCACCCGGACGCCCGCCTCCCCGACTACCGCAACGACGCCACCCTCGCCGCCCTGCGGGCCCACGGAATCTCCCCGCCCGCCCTGGACGACGCCCTCGTCGGCCGCTGGTGGCAGAACCTCGACCGGAGCACCCGCGATGACTGACCCGATGGCCGACGCGACGACCGACCCGATGGCCGACCCGACGACCGACCCGCACTACCCCATGGACCGGCAGTGCCCGTTCACCCCGCCCCGGGAGGCCACCGCCATCCGGGAGGCGGGCACCGTGCCCCGCGTGACGCTGTGGAACGGGGTCCGCCCCTGGCTGTTCACGGGTTTCGACGACGCCCGTACCGTGCTGTCCGACCCCCGGTTCAGCGCCGACAAGAGCCGCCCCGGCTACCCACTGTCCAGCGCCGTCGCCCTTGCCGAGACCGCCGTCGAGCCGACCCTGCTCGTCATGGACAACCCGCGCCACGACGCCCTACGGCGCCTGGCACTCGGCGAGTTCACCGTCAAACGGGCCGAGCAGTGGCGCCCCGCCGTCCGCGCCGTCATCGACGACTGCCTGGACCGGATGCTCCGCGGCACAGAGGCCGACCTGGTGGCCGACCTGGCCCTGCCCGTCGCGCTCACCGTCATCTGCGAATTCCTCGGGGTGCCCTTCGAAGACCGCGAACTCTTCCGCGGTCTGACCCACACCATGAACGTCGTCGCCGGTACCACCGAGAGCGCCGCCGCCGCCCGGCAGGCCCTCCAGGACTACCTGGAGGAGCTCGTCGCCGCCGCCGAACGGGAACCGCGCGACGGCTTCATCGGCCGCATGGCCGCCCGTCACCTGCCCGACGGGACCATGACCGGGCGCCAACTCGCCGCGATGGCACTCCTGTTGCTCACCGCCGGCCACGACACCACCGCCAACATGATCTCCCTCGGGGTGCTGACACTGCTGCGCCACCCCGACCACTTCGCCGCCCTCGGCACGGACGACGACGACCCCGAGCTGCTCGCCGACACCGTCGAGGAGATGCTGCGCCACCTCACCGTGGTCCAGCGCGGCATCCGCCGGATCGCTGTCGAGGACGTGGAGGTCGGCGACCGGCTCGTACGGGCCGGGGAGGGCGCCGTCGCCGCCATCAACGTCGCCAACCGGGACCCCGCACGCTTCCCCGCCGGCGAGCGGTTCGACCCCGCCTCCCGCGCGCACGGCCACCTCGCGTTCGGGTACGGGCCCCACCAGTGCATGGGCCAGTCGCTGGCCCGGGTGGAACTCCAGGAGGCCTACGCGGCCGTGGCCCGCCGGATCCCGACGCTGCGCACGTCCGTACCCGTGGAGGAGATCCGCTTCAAGTCCGACATGGCCGTGTACGGGCTGCACGCCCTGCCCGTGACCTGGTGACCCCGCCGCCCGTCCCCCGTACCGAAGGAGCCGACCCCGTGAAGGTCACCCTCGATCCCGAGCGCTGTGTCGGCGCCGGCCACTGCGTCCTGTCCGCCGCCACGGTCTTCGACCAGGACGAGACCGACGGCATCGTCCTGCTGCTGGACCCGGAACCGGCCGCGCACCTCGCCGACGCCGTCCTGGAGGCTGCCGACCTGTGCCCCGCCCGGGCGATCCTCGTCACCACCCCCGGCGGGCGGCCGGCATGACCGCCTCCCTGCTGGACGCCCTCCGCGCCGCCCTCGACGGCGAGGGCGCCCTGGTCACCGACCCGGACGTCACCACCGGATATGCCCACGACATGATGCCGCTCGCCCCGTACGGCCGGCCGCTCGCGGTAGTCCTGCCCGCCTCGGCCGAGCAGGTGCAAGCATGCGTACGGGCCTGCGCGGCGGCCGGCGTCCCGATCGTTCCCCGGGGCGCCGGAACGGGCCTGACCGGCGCAGCCAACGCCGTCGACGGCTGCGTCGTCCTGGCCACCACGCGGATGAACCGGATTCTCGAACTCGACCCGGACAACCGGATCGCCGTAGTCGAACCCGGCGTCGTCAACCAGGACCTGAAGACGGCCGCCGCCGCCCACGGCCTGTACTACCCGCCCGACCCCTCCAGCCTCGATACGTGCACCCTCGGCGGGAACCTGGCCACCAACGCGGGCGGCCTGTGCTGCGGCAAGTACGGGGTCACCGGCGACTACGTCCTCGGCCTGGACGCGGTCCTCGCCGACGGCTCCCTCCTGCGCACCGGCCGCCGCACCGTCAAGGGCGTCGCGGGCTACGACCTCACCCGCCTCCTCGTCGGCAGCGAGGGCACCCTCGGGGTCATCACGCGGGCCACTCTCGCCCTGCGCCCGCTGCCCTCCGCGCCCGGCACCGTCATCGCGGCCTTCGACTCGGTGGCCCGGGCGGGAGCCAGCGTCAGCCGGATCGTCCGGGCCGGCCTCGTGCCCTCCCTCATGGAGATCATGGACGCGACCTCCCTGCGGGCCTCGTCTGCCTACCTCGGCACCGAGCTCGCTGGCGAAGGCGACCAAGCCCTGCTGCTCTGCCAGTCCGACGCGCCGGAAGGCACCCGCGAAGCCGAACTCAACCAGATGGAACGCATGTTCCGGCAAGCCGGCGCGGTGTACACGCACGCCACGCAGGACGCGGCGGAGGGCGCCCTGCTGCTGCGTGCCCGCCGGGTGAGCCTCGCCGCCCTCGAAGCCCGGGGCGCCTGCATGACCGAGGACGTGGCCGTGCCCCGCACCCTCATCGCCGATCTGATCGAGGGCTGTACGCGGATCGGCGCCGACGCGGGGCTGACCGTCGCGGTCGTCGGCCACGCGGGCGACGGCAATATGCACCCCACGGTCCTCTACGACGGCGACGACGCCGAGCAGTACGCCCGCGCCCGGACGGCGTTCGACGCGATTCTGGCCCTCGCCCTGTCCCTCGGCGGCACTATCACCGGCGAGCACGGAGTCGGCAAGCTCAAGCAGGACTGGCTGGAACGCGAACTGGGCCCGGTCGCCCTGCGCGTGCACCGCGACCTCAAGGACGCCCTCGACCCGGCAGGCCTGTTCAACCCCGCCGCCGTGTTCGCCCGGAGGCCGGCCGGGACCCGCCGTGCCGGCTGAGACCCTGCGGACGGTGGCCGGGCTCGCCCCGCCCCTGCGGACCCTGTTCCTCACCACCCTGATCTTCCGCACCGGCACCATGGCCTACCCCTTCCTCACCCCGTACCTGCTGGGCCGCGGAGGTCTGGACGCGGCCGAGGCGGGCCTGGCCGTCACCACCTTCGGGGTCGGCGCCCTCGCCGCGGACCTGGCCGCCGGACGGCTCCTCGCGAGGCTGCACCCGTACGCCCTGATGCGGGGCGGCTTCCTGCTGGGCGCCGCCGCGGTCACGGTGGTGCCGCTGCTGAACGGCCTGCCCGCGCTCATCACGGTGGTGATGATCTGGGGGTTCGCGTACGAGATCGTCACCCCGGCGGCCTACGCTGCCACGATCGCCGGGTCACCGCCCGAGCAGCGCAAGGCCGCTTTCTCCTGCTACCGGCTCGCCATCAACCTCGGACTGTCGGCCGGCCCGCTCCTCGGGGCCCTGCTCTACGCCCTCGACCCGCACGCCGTGTTCTGGGCCAACGCCCTGTGCGTCCTCGCGGCTGCGGCGTTCCTGCACCGCTGCGGCGAACGCCGGCCCGCCGCCGGACCGGACACCGCCGTCGGCGGACCGGGCCACGGGACCCGCCCGCGCGGCCCGGTCCGGCAGACGACGGCCGAACGCACCCGGTTCTGGAGCGTGTTCGGCCTCTCGCTGCCCATCCAGCTGGCCTACGCGCTGCCCTCGGTCTTCGTCGGCGCCTACGTCATCGTCGGCCTCGGCCTGCCCGGCTACTGGGCCGGCGTCGTCTTCACCGTCAACGCCGTCGGGATCGTCCTGTTCGAGGTCCCGCTCAACATCCGCATGGCACGCGTCGGACACCTGGCGACGCTGCTGAGCGGCTACGCGCTCGGGGGCACCGGGTTCCTGCTCATGGCCCTTGCCGACAGCGGGCCGGAGCTGGTGCTCGCCACCCTCGTGTGGACGGCGGGGGAGATCGTCGTCTTCCCCGGCCTGCTCGCCTACGTCAGCCGGCTCTCCGGCCCGGCCGCCGACCGCAACATGGGCCTGTACTCCGGCGGCGTCAACCTGGCCTTCATCGCGGCCCCGCAACTCGCCCTGCACATCTCGGCCCCCGGCCACCCGGGCGCCCCGTGGGCGGCCGCCGGAGCGGCGGTCTGCGCCGCCTGCCTGCTGCTGCTCGCGGCCCGCACCAACCCGTACACCTGGCACAAGGAGGAACCGTGCTCAAGCGTGACCTGACCCCCTTCATCGGCGTCGAGTACAGCGGACTCACCCACGCCGAACTCACCCGCCCGGAGGTCTTCGCCGACGTCGTCGACTCCCTGCACCGGCGCGACCTCGTCGTCGTCCGCGGCATCGAACTCACCCCCCGGCAGCAGATCGGCCTCGCCGCCCGCATCGGCCGCCCCGTCCCCTTCCTCCTCGCCGACTGGCGCCACCCCGAGTTCGCCGAGATCCTCGTCTCCTCCAACGAGCGCAAGGACGGCCTGCCGGTCGGGATCGAGCGGGTCGGCCACTTCTGGCACCAGGACTCCTCCTTCGACGCCGACCCCTCCGCCTACACCGTGCTGTACGGCGTCCACGTGCCCGAGGACCACGGCCACACCGTCTTCGCGAGCGCCGCCGACGTCTACGACCGGCTGCCCGAGCAGTGGCGCACCTTCCTGGAGGACCGCGTCGGGCTGCACACCCTCACCAAACAGCAGCGCATCGCCCCCGAGCACGTGGGCCTGTCCATCGCCGAGGTACGGGCCCTCATCGCCCGCCAGTACCCGGCCGTCGAACACTCCGTCGTCCGCCGCGACCCGCACACGGGCCGCCGCTTCCTGTACGCCGCCCGCGCCTACATGGACCGGGTCGTCGGCCTCGACGCCAACGAGAACGAGGCGTTCTTCGACCTCGTCGACACTCTCCTGGCCGACCCCAACCGGAGCTACACCCACCGCTGGACCCCGCACGACCTGCTGCTGTGGAAGACAGCCACCACCTACCACGTCGCCACCGACCTGCCGCCCGGCGTCTCCCGGACCGTCCACCGCGTCAGCGTCGCCGCCGCGTGAGCGGGCCCCGGCACCCGGCCGACGGCCCCCGCCCGCCCACGAAGAGAGGACCCGCGATGCCCACCGCCCCCGACCACCCCGGCCACCACGCACACCCGTACGCCGTTCCGCACGACCGGCGTGGCACAACGCCCGTCGGCGTGATCGTCGACGGCTACTCGGTCGGCAAGTACCTGCCCGCCGCCTTCCGCAAGCTCGGCGCGGACGTCGTACACCTCCAGAGCACCCCCGAGTTCCTGGACTGCGTACCCCCGCCGGACCTGCGCCCGTACCTGGCCAACGTGGTCCAGGACGGGGCCGACCCCGCCCGTACGGTGAAGGAGCTGGCCTCCTACCACCCCTGCGGGGTGCTCCCCGGCCAGGAGACCGGTGTCCCGCCGGCCGACCGGACGGCCGAACTGCTGGGCCTGCCCGGCAACCCGTCGGCCACCTCCGCGCTGCGCCGCGACAAGTACCGCATGATCGAGGCACTGCGCGCCGCCGACATCCGCTGCGCCGACCAGCTGAAGACCGACGATGCGGCGGAAGTGCTCGCTTGGGCGCGGACCACCGGATACCCGGTCGTCGTCAAACCGCTCAGCTCGGCCTCCACCGACAAGGTCTCCGTCTGCCGGGGCCCGGACGAGGTCCGCGCCGCCGCCGCCGAGATCCTCGGAAGTCGGGACATCTTCGGCCGGCACAACGACGAGTTGCTCGCCCAGTCCTTCCTGGACGGCACCGAATACATCGTGGACGTCGTCCGAGGTCCCGGCGGCGCACGGCATGTCTGCGGCGTCTGGCGCTACGACAAGACCCTCGTCGGCACCCGGCCGGTCTACGACCGCGACGTTCTGATCGACCCCGACGCGCCACAGGTCGAACCCCTCGTCACCTATCTGGACACCGTCCTCGACGCTCTGGACATCCGGTTCGGCGCCGCCCACGCGGAGATCATGATGACCGCCGCCGGGCCGGTACTCGTCGAGGTGGGCGCGAGGCTCGACGGCATCATGGACCCGGGCCACCACGACTCCTGCCTCGACGGGAACCAGGCCGACCTGCTCGCACTCGCCTGCGTACGCCCCGAGGAGTACCGGCGCGAACACCCCGGCGACACCCTGTACCGCAAGCACCGGGCGGGGATGGTCGTCCACGTGCGGACCACCCGCGGCGGGCTCGTCGAGGCCGTCGACGAGCACGCCCTGGCCCGCATCCGTGCCCTGGAAACGGTGCACCTGGCCGTGCCCCGGCTGGCCCCGGGCGACCGGATGCGCCCCACCGTCGACCTGCTGTCCAGCCCGCTGCGCGTCTTCCTGACCGGCGACAGCCAGGAGGAGCTCCTCGCCGACCAACGCCGCATCCGGCTGCTGGCCGACGACGTGTTCCGACTCGCCCCGAACTGACTGCGCCCGCATACTCCGAGGAGCCCCATGGGTGTTGCCATCAGAGCCGACCTGGCCGCCGTGCCCGACTACAACATTCCCGGCACGGCGCCCGACGCCATCGTGCTCAACTCCAACGAGGGGCCGCTGCCGCCCCCGCCCGCCGTCATCGAGGCCATCACCCGCGCCGCCGTCGAAGGCCACCGCTACCCGCAGTGGTTCTCCGACACCCTGGTCGGCCGCCTGGCCGACGACCTGGCCGTCCCCGAGGAGGGGATCGCCGTCGGCTGCGGGTCGGTGAGCCTCTGCCGCGATCTCATCCAGGCGTTCTGCGGCCCGGGCGACGAAGTCCTGTGCGCCTGGCGGTCCTTCGACGCCTATCCGGTCTTCGCCAGGGTCGCCGGACTACGAGCCCGCACCGTCCCCCTGGACGCCGGACACAGGCACGACCTGGATGCGATGCTCGCCGCCGTCACCCGCGACACCCGCGTCGTCTTCGTCTGTAACCCCAACAACCCCACCGGGACCGCGGTCCGGGGCCGCGCACTGGGCGACTTCCTCGACCGCCTCCCCGACCGGGTCCTGGTCGTACTCGACGAGGCGTACCGGGAGTTCGTCGACGATCCCGACGTGCCCGACGGCATCGCGCTGGCCCGGCACCGCCCGAACGTGGCCGTGCTGCGCACCTTCTCGAAGGCGTACGGGCTTGCCGGCGTGCGCATCGGCTACTGCGTGGCCGCGCCTGCCGTGGTGTCCGCCGTCCACAAGGTGGCCGTCCCCTTCGCGGTCAGCAGGCTCGCCCAGGCCGCTGCCCTCGCCGCACTCGACCGCCCCGAGGAGGTGCGCTCGCGCTCCGCGGCGATCGTCCGCGAACGGCAGCGTCTGCAGTCCCTGTTGACCCGCGACGGCCACTCGGTGACCCCTTCGCAGGCCAACTTCGTATGGCTGCCGCTGGGGGAGGAGGCCGGCGATTTCGCCGACTTCTGCGCCCGCCGCGGCGTGCTCGTCCGGGCCTTCCCCGGCGACGGCGTCCGCGTCACCGTCGGTCTGCCGGAGGAGAATGACGCCTTCCTCTCCGCGGCCGCCCGCTACCGGGGCCGCCGGTCATCGGCAACCCGGGTCGACCGTCTCCGATAGCCGGGCCGGAGAGCTCCCTGCGCCGCCAGGTGAGTGTTCCGCTGTGCAAGCAGCTGCCCGAGGTGTGCGCACGGACTACGCCATGGACCGGGTAGGGATGAAGGAGGGAGGTCAGGCCGCCACCTTCGCTGCGACGCACAAAGCCATCGGAATCCAAGTCGCGCTCAAGCTCTGACGGTCGCACCGAGACATTCCGGCAGCCCGAATGCGGCGCGAAATCGACGTAGCCGAGGACCTCAATGCCCACCCCACTACATTGAGTGACGCCCAGGGCCACACCGCATCCACCTGGGGGAGCCCGGCGCGTGCCGGGCTCCCCCCGTGTTTCCCGCCCGGCAGTCGTTACGAGACAGCACCGCTGTCCGGGCCCGGCGTCAGCGTGACGGGTCGGACACCCCAGATCGACAAGCTGTCCGCCCGGATCACCAGCGCGATCGAGAACCTGCCCGTCCCCGACGGTCCCGATGGCGGCGGTGACAGCACCCGGCCGGGGCCGGGGCTGGTGGAGCGGATGGACGCCATCCCCGGCGTCGGTCCGGCTACCGCACGCCGAGCAGCGCGTGAGCCTGCTCCTCGACCACCGAGTCCGGCTGCGATGTCGGCGGACCTTCCATAACGCCGGACAGCGTCCTCGATGCGTCCTTCGGTGCGGTCCATTTCGCCGAAGAGGAAGAGGAGCCGTTGCGGGGCGAGGCGGAGGGTGCGGTGCTCGGTACCAGCGGCTCGCCGCGTACGCGATGTCACCGCGCGGGCCGGTGCCGTGTGGCGCGGCGTCGTTCCGTCGATCGTGCTCCCGCTACGTCCAGGGGGAGGGCGCCTCGTGCGGCCGCTACGGCGGAACGGGAGCGTGAGCGGCCGCTATTGATCCGCCGTGGATCAGGAACCCGGAACGTCGTACGAGGGCGGCTGGGAGGTAGGTGGGGAGGAGGAGTTCACCTTCGGTCTCTTCTTCGTGCTGCGGTTGCGGGCGCGTGTCGCCTGTGCGCGGGGCGTCTCCTCGCTCGTTTCGAATCCCAACAGCCGGGTCCAGTTCGGGGCCCGGACAACTCAGCCGGTACCGTCTGCGGCCGAGCGAAGGGCCGGTGGAACTGCGTCATGGCAGTACGGCAGTCGGCCCCCGGACGCAGAGGGTGCGACCTGGCTCGCGGTGACCGGTTGCTTGATCACGGTAGGCAAGCCTGAGGTGCTCCTTGGGGAAGCGAGTCGGCCTGAGCCCTCCCGATCTGCGTGACGTGCCGTCAGGAAAGTCAGCATCGGCCCCCCACAGTCCAAAGCGGCTGTCCGATGCGACGCTGGTCGGCAGCGTCGCAACAGCCCGGTGCCTACGGAAGTGCAGGCCAGGAGCCTTCTCGTCCGAGGCAGTGGATTTTCCTTTAGATCTCCGATCCGATGCCTGCCGGTGTAGAGTGCAGAACGCCCTTGACCTGCAGAAAGCAGGCAGGGAGCCGTCTTACAGGAGACCAACATGCTGCGCACCATGTTCAAGTCCAAGATTCACCGGGCCACCGTCACCCAGGCCGACCTGCACTACGTCGGGTCCGTGACCGTGGACGCCGACCTGCTGGACGCCGCCGACCTGCTCCCCGGGGAGCTCGTCCACATCGTGGACATCACCAACGGGGCGAGGCTGGAGACCTACGTCATCGAGGGTGAGCGCGGATCCGGGGTGATCGGGATCAACGGCGCCGCCGCGCACCTCGTGCACCCCGGGGACCTCGTCATCCTCATCAGCTACGCGCAGGTCGAGGACGCCGAGGCCCGGGTGCTGAAGCCACGCGTCGTGCACGTCGACGCAGACAACCGGATCGTCGAACTGGGCGCCGACCCCTCCGCGCCGGTACCGGGAACGGACCAGGAGCGCAGCCCCCAGGCCGTGGCCGTCCGGTGAGCCCCACAAGGAGCCGGGGAATTGCGTGCCGCGGAGCATGAGCTCACCGCTCGGGTTCCGGAACAAGCGCAAGGCCGGGCGGCGGCTTGCCGTCGAGGACGGGACGGCGGTCGGGTACATCGCCTCCTTCGTGCTCGCCGAACCGCCCCACGCCTCGGTGCGGTGCATCCGGTCGTCGATTCCGGCCCGCTGTGACCGGCTGTGACCTGACCTTGCTGCACACCTCGCCCGTGCACGTCCCCGTCTTCGAAGCGCTGCGCGACCGGCACCACCCCGGGGCGGTCCTGCGGCACCTGGTGGTGCCGGAGCTGCTGGACCGGGCCCGCGCGCACGGGCCCTGGTCCGTGGCTCCGGCCCTGCTGGAGTTGCTCGCCGCAGCCGGGCCGGGCCCCGTGCTGGTCACCTGCTCCACCATCGGGGCGACCGCCGAGGCGCTGGTTCCGGCTCTGGGTTCCGCGGTGCTGCGGGTGGACCGGCCAATGGCGGCCGCTGCCGTGCGCACCGGCCCGCGGATCGCGGTCCTCGCAGCCCTGGCGTCGACCTTCGCCCCGACCGTTGAGCTGCTCGCCGAGGAGGCTGCGGGGCGACCCGTGTCCGTGCGCACGCACCTGGTCGCCGGCGCCTGGGCGAGCTTCGAGGCGGGTGACACGGCCCGCTACTTCGCCCAGGTGGCGGAGGCCGCCGACGCCGTCACCGGCGCGGACGTGATCGTCCTGGCCCAGGCGTCGATGGCCGGGGCGGCCGAGCTGGCCACGACCGGGATCCCCGTGCTGGCCAGCCCCGGGCCGGGCCTCGCCGCCGCGCTCGCCCGCTCGGCCGCAGGATAGGGGCGTACGGGGCGCAATCGCGGGAAAGTGCCGTACATGGTGCGAAAACTCGAAGACACGCAGCCGCCGGCCCCCGAGCCCGACCCGACACCGGCGCCCAGCCCGTTCCCGGACCCCGAGCCGATCCCGCGCCCGGTGCCGCCCGTACCCGGTCCCGTCCCCGAGCCGGACCCGGTACCCCCGCCCCCGGGCCCCGCGCCGGTTCCCCAGCCCGGCCCCTGGAGCTGACGTATGATCCGGAGGGCTCCGATTCGGGCGTCCTGTCCGGGCAGGGCGGGGAACCGCGGACGGGCTTCCGGGGTGACGGACGCGGTGAACCCGCACAGACGGCAGGGCGGCCGCCGCACGCGGCGCGGGCCCAGCCCGAGGCGTCACCGTGACGTATCGCCTACGGGCCGGTCCGGCTGGCGCGCAGGTCCGCCAGGAGCTCGGCCTGGCCTTCCAGGACGCCGGAGAGGATGCTGCGGGCGACCCCCAGGAGTTCGGCGATCCGGGAGTCGGCGAGCGAGTAGTGGACGTTCGACCCTTCCCGGCGGGTGACCACCAGGTTGGCCTTGCGCAGGACGGCCAGCTGCTGCGAGAGGCTCGCGGCCTCCACCCCGACCTCCGGCAGCATCTCCGCGACCGCGTGCTCACGTACGGACAGAAGCTCCAGCACGCGGATGCGGACCGGGTGCCCGAGCGTCTTGAAGAACTCGGACTTCAGCTGGTACAGCGGCGTACTCGCCTGCGTGGCCTTGCCGTGACTACCCATCTCATCCACCCGGGACCGCTCCTTCGTGGGGCATCCGTTCGCCCTCCTCACACCTGTGACCTCCACGATTGCAGATCCCTGCAACTCGGGACCCGGTGGGTGCCCCTGGTGACGTGCGGTCCACCGGCATGGACCCCGCCGCCGGTCGGGCCTGGTGGGGAACCCGGTCCTGCGGACCGGGCCCCACTTCCTTCAGGCTCCGTCCGATGTACCCCTCAGGGCGGAGGCGAGGCGGTTGCCGGCGGCCAGGATGCCGCGCCTGACGTCGCACGTGGTTCCGGTGTCCCCGTCCTCTCCTGGTGAGTCCTGGCGAGAGGGGGGGGTACGGCTGGTCTCATGCGAGGGAGGGTTCCCCGGGGGACGGCGGGGCGTGCCAGCCATCGGTGCTCCACCGCTTGACCGTTTCCTGCGCCCCGTGGGCGGCCAGGGCGGCGGCGAGGTCGCAGTGGACGGGGACGGGCGGGCAGGCGGCGTCGGGGACGAGGGAGCCGTCCGCGGGGATGGCCGCGAGCTCCAGGGGGCGCCCGCTCTCGGCGAGCCGGCGGGCGGCCTGGGCGACGGCGATCTGCCCGCCGGCGGACCAGCCCAGAAGCCCGGTCAGGTCGAGGATGACGGGGCCGGTGCCCCGGGCGAGCGCCCAGCCGACGGCGCCGGTGAACCGGTCGGTGGCGTCCGCGCCGAGGTACCCGGTCAGGGACAGCACGCCCAGGTCCTGGCGGGTGGTGTAGTGCCATTCGATCGTCATCGTCATGTCCTCTGCTTCACAGGGGGAGGGTGATCCGGATGGCCTTGCCGCGTCCGTCCGCGTCGGGCTGGACGACGGCGGTGCCGGCGAGCTCCATGGTCATTTCGGCCACCATGGCCAGGCCGCTGCCCGGGGCGGTGGCGAGCGCCCCGAACAGTGCCGGCTGGTAGGGGTGGCGGTCGTGGACGGCGAACGCGAACGCCCCCGGGCCGTGCGCGTAGGTGACCGTGACCGTCGGGGACAGCACGGCGGCGTGGCGGACGGCGTTGGTGACCAGCTCGGCCAGGATCAGCAGGGCCGGACCCACGCTCGGATGCCGGAGCCCCACTCCGCACTCCACGAGGACGAGTTCGGTGGTCTCGCGGGCGATGCGCACCGCCGAGCCCATGGCCGGTACGACCAGTACGTGCCGGTAGGGCAGCGTCTCGGCTCGGACGCTCACCGGCCTGCCCCCGGGACCGTGCGGGCGAGGCGGAATCCGGAGATCTGCTGCGGGTGCAGGCGCAGCAGGGTGTCGTGCGGGCCGTGGGTCCAGCCGGGCAGGGTGCGCCGGTAGTGGGCGGCCTCGTCCGGGTCCGAGATGACGTCGGCGGGGCCGTGCGCGGTCACTGTCCAGCCGGTGCCGGCCGCGGTGCGGATCTCGTCGACCTGGTAGGTCAGCAGGGCCCGGCCGGGAACGGCCGCGGCTTGCACAGGGGTGCGGACGACGAGGCGCCCGTACTCCATCACGTGTGCGGCGGGGCGGACGACGGCCAGATCCCGCTGCACGTAGACGAGCCGGCCCTGGGCGGATCCTTCGAGAAGCCACAGGGCCTCGGTGCCGGAGACCTCGATCATGCGCAGTTCGGCGGGGAGGGTCATCGTGCGGCCTTCCGGAAACGGTGCGGTCGGTGGTGGAGCGGAAGCAGGCCCGCCTGCTCCAGGTGCTTGCGGGCGCCGGCGATCGCCTCGGGAGTGGTGGCGTACTCGCGACCCTCCAGGCGCAGCAGGTCCAGGGCGCCGACGGCGTCGAGGGCCCGGCGCTGGGCGGGCCGGATGCCGGAGGTCAGGACGGTGATGCCGCGCCGGTGCAGCTTCTGCACCGCGTCCTTCAGGACGAGTGCGCCGGTGGCGTCCAGAGTGGTCACCCTCGACATGCGCAGGATGACCACCTTCACGTCGGCGACCTCGGAGAGTTCGAGGAGGAAGCGGTGGGCGCCGGCGAAGAAGAGGGGGCCGTCGATGCGGTAGGCGACGATGTGCTCGGCCAGCAGTGCGTGTTCCTCGTCGCTGTGTTCGCCGGGCAGGTCCGGGCGGAAGTCGACCTGTTCCAACCGGGCTTGCTCCGCCACCGCCTTCAGGGCCAGGGCTCCGGCGACGACCAGACCGATGATCACCGCGTAGACGAGATCGAGGATCAGCGTGGCTGTGGCGGTGAGGACGAGGACGACGGCGTCGGAGCGGGTGGCCTTCGCCATCGCGCGCAGGGAGCCGACCTCCACCATGCGGATCGCGGTCGCCAGCAGCACGCCGGCCAGTGCGGCCAGGGGGATCTTCGCGACGAGGGGCGCCGCGGCGAACACGATCACGGCGAGTACGGCGGCATGGGTGAGTGCGGCGAGGCGGGAAGAAGCGCCGGCGCGGACGTTGACAGCCGTGCGCGCGATGGCCGCGGTCGCGGGAACACCGCCGAACAGCGGGGCGGCCAGGTTGGCGATGCCCTGTCCGAAGAGTTCCTTGTCCGGGTCGTGCTGCTGCCCCACCGTCATCCCGTCCGCGACGGTGGCAGACAGCAGGGACTCCAGCGCGGCGAGTGCTGCCACGGCGACCGCCGGGGCGAGCAGCGAGCCGAAGGCAGAGGCGTCGAGGAAGGCGAGGGAGGGGGTGGGCAGGCCGGAGGGCAGGTCCCCGATGGGGGCCGCCGCGTCACGGTGGAAGACCTGTGTGATCACGGTGGCTGCGATCACCGCGAGGATCGAGAACGGGATCGCCGGCTTCCACCGGGCGCCCGCCAGCATCGCGGCCGCGACCCCGGCCGAGAGGCTGATCGCGGTCCAGTTCGGGGAGGCCACCCAGTCCGCGAACGCCCGTACCGCCACGAGCACGACCTTTTCACCCTCGGGCTTGTCGACGCCGAGTGCGTGGGGTATCTGCTGCAGGCCGATCACGCAGGCGATCCCGAGGGTGAACCCCTCCACCACCGGTGCGGGTACGTACCGCATGTACTGCCCGGCCCGCAGCAGGGCGAGCCCGATCAGGAGCACGCCGGCCATCAGGCCGACGGTCAGCACACCGGCGGGCCCGTACCGGGCGACGATCGGCACCAGAACCACGGTCATCGCACCGGTGGGACCGGACACCTGGAGGTTCGACCCGCCCAGCAGAGCGGCGAGCGCGCCCGCGACCACGGCGGTGGCCAGCCCCGCCTCCGCGCCTAGCCCGGAGGAGACCCCGAACCCGAGTGCGAGGGGGAGGGCCACGATCGCCACGGTCAGCCCGGCCAGCAGGTCCTGGCGGGGACTGCGGGCCATCGCCGCGAAGTCCGCCCGGACCGGCAGCACCGAGCGGATCCGCCCGACTGCGGACGTCAGGAAGGAACGCGCGGTCACGGGGCCGCGACCCCGGACTCACGCAGTTCCTCCAGCAGTTCGCTCTGCCCGGTCAGGACCTCGGTCAGGATCCGCCGTGCCGCCAGCATCAGCTGCGCGACGTCCCCGCCCGCCAGCTCGTAGACGACCGTCGCGCCGTTGCGCGTCGAGGTGACGATCCCGGACCGGCGCAGGACCGCGAGCTGCTGCGACAGGGCGGACGGCTCGACCTCGATCGCGGCCAGCAGGTCCCGTACCGGCATCGGACCTGCCTGCAGCAGCTCCAGGATCCTTATCCGCACCGGGTGCCCGAGCATCCTGAAGAATTCGGCCTTGGCCTGGTACAGCGGAATCGGCACGGTCTCGCACCCTTCTCACGACCCCGGGAGGGGCGAACGCCTGGCGCTGTGCCCGGGTCTCCCGGTGGGCACAGTTGTCACAGCATCTATGAAATTGCAAACTTCTGCAATTCGTGGACGGTGTGATCCGCCTTCGGCCGTCGCGGGCACTGCTCGGGCAGGCTCCCTCCAGGTCTCGGGGAAGGCCGATGGCCGCGCACCCTTCGGTGGCCGCGCACCCTGTCTGCGGGCTGGCCGGTCGGGTCGGGCCCGCGGGCCCGACCCTTGCCGCCGCGCGTCCTCGGCCGGTGACGTCCGCGGCGGCTCACCCGTCCGCTCCGCGGCACGCCCTGCCCGGCCCCACCGGCCCTCCGGAGGCCCCGGCGGCGTCAGCCCGTGCGGACCTCGGAGCGGTCGCCGCTCCAGAGGGTGTGGAAGGAACCCTCGCGGTCGGTGCGCCGGTAGGTGTGCGCTCCGAAGAAGTCCCGCTGGCCCTGGGTGAGGGCCGCCGGGAGCCGCTCCGCGCGCAGCGCGTCGTAGTACGCCAGTGAGGCGGCGAAGGCCGGCACCGGGATGCCCGCACCCACCGCCGCGGTGATCACCGACCGCCAGCCCTCCTGCGCCGCCCCGATCTCCCCGGCGAAGCGCTCGTCCGCCAGCAGGCTGGGCAGATCGGGCCGGGCGTCGTAGGCGGCGCGGATCCGGTCCAGGAAGGCCGCCCGGATGATGCATCCGCCGCGCCACAGGGAGGCCACCGCGCCGAGGTCCACCTTCCAGTCGTACTCCTCGCTCCCGGCCCGGATCTGGTGGAACCCCTGCGTGTACGAGACGATCTTCGACGCGTACAGGGCCTCCTCCACCTGGGCGGCGAACGCGTCCGCCGCCTCCGGCGACAGGGCGGCGGGCGCCGGGCCCGCGAGGCCGCGAGCGGCCGTGCGCAGGTCGCCGTGGCCCGAGACGGCGCGTGCGAACACGGCCTCGGCAATGCCCGACACCGGGACCCCCAGGTCCAGGGCGGTCTGTACGGTCCAGCGTCCCGTGCCCTTCTGCTCGGCGGCGTCGGCGACGACGTCGACGAACGGCTTCCCGGTCGCGGCGTCCGTATGGGCGAGCACGTCCGCCGTGATCTCGATCAGGTACGAGTCCAGGCGACCGCGGTTCCAGCCCCGGAAGGTTTCCGCGATCTCCGCGGGGGAGTAGCCGGCGATCTCGCGCAGCAGGTGGTAGGCCTCGGCGATGAGCTGCATGTCCGCGTACTCGATGCCGTTGTGGACCATCTTGACGAAGTGTCCGGCGCCGTCGGGGCCCACGTGGGAGGTGCACGGCGTACCGTCGGCGGCCTTCGCCGCGATCTTCTCCAGCAGCGGGCCGAGCGACGCGTACGACTCCTTCGAGCCGCCCGGCATGATGCTCGGGCCGAGTAGGGCCCCCTCCTCGCCGCCCGAGATGCCCACGCCCACGAAGTGGATGCCCTGCTCGCGCAGCTCCCGTTCGCGGCGCCGGGTGTCCTCGAAGTGTGCGTTCCCGCCGTCGATGATGACGTCGCCCTCCTCCAGGAGCGGGGCGAACTCGCGGATCACGGCATCGGTGGGTTCCCCGGCCTTCACCATGATGACGATGCGCCGGGGGCGCTCCAGCGCATCGACGAACTCCTTGGCCGACTCGGCGGCCACGAACGCGCCCTCGTGGCCGAACTGCTCCACCAGTGCCGTGGTCTTGGCGGTGGTGCGGTTGTGGACGGCCACGGTGAAGCCGTTGCGGGCGAAGTTGCGGGCGAGGTTGCTGCCCATGACTGCGAGGCCGGTGACGCCGATCCGGGCCGTGCTGGTGCTCATCTGTGCGCTCCTGCGTGCTTCGGTGTGCGGGCTGTGCCCGACGCTACCCCGCCGAGGGGCGGGCCAGGCCGACGCCGGCCGTGTCATTGTCAAGTTCCGCTGAACAGCGCCCCGTTGCTCCCTTGTCATGCAATGATCCCGACGTTACGTTGTGCGATTCCTGATGTCTTCGATGGGGGCTCCCATGGGCGTACGGGGCCGGCACCGCCGGTATCGGCCGAGCAGTATCAACCGGGCCTCGCTGGCCGTGACCGCGGGAGGCGCCGGGATCGCGCTCCCGCTGATGGGGGCCTCGGCGGCGCAAGCGGCCTCGGTGGACACCTGGAACGAGGTCGCCGCCTGCGAGTCGGCCAACAACTGGCGCACCAACACCGGCAACGGCTACTACGGCGGACTCCAGTTCAGCCAGAGCACCTGGCGGGCCTTCGGCGGCACCGCCCACGCCCCGCGCGCCGACCTCGCCACCAAGGAACAGCAGATCGCGGTCGCCGAGAAGGTCCTCAAGGGACAGGGGCCCCAGGCCTGGCCCCACTGCGGCAAGGGCGCCGGCCTCACTCGCGGCGGGCCGTCACCGGTCCTCGCCGCGCAGGTGCCCGCGCAGCCCGAGACCGGCTCACAGCCCCGCACCCAGGAGGTGAAGGCGGCTCCGGTACAGGCTGCCGCGCCGCGCCCGACCGGCACGAAGGTGCTGCCCAACCCGTACGTCGTCGCGCCGGGCGACTCGCTCTCCGCGATAGCCACCGAGCAACGCGTCGAGGGCGGCTGGCAGGCCCTCTACGAGACCAACCGGGCCGTCGTGGGCGACGACCCGAACCTGATCTTCCCCGGCCAGCGCCTCACCATGCGGGTCACCACCGCCCCGCAGGCCCCGCCCGCGCAGAATCCGGAGAAGCCCCCGCGGACCGCCGAGCCGGTCAAGCCAGCGGAGCCGGCCGCAGAGAAGCCGGCTGTGAAGGAGGCCCCGAAGCCGGCCGAGAAGCCGGCCGAGAAGCCCGACGCCCGGCCCGCGTCAACGCAGCAGAAGCCGCCCTCGGCCGGGTTCTCCGCGCCCGTCGACGCCGCCCTCGGCACCGCTTACCGCGTCGCGGGATCCTCCTGGTCCAGCGGCTACCACACGGGCGTCGACTTCCCCGTGGCCACCGGCACCACCGTCAAGTCCGTCGGGCCCGGCCAGGTCGTCTCCGCCGGCTGGGCCGGTGCCTACGGCTACCAGGTCGTCATCCGGCACACCGACGGGCGGTACTCCCAGTACGCCCACCTCTCGGCGCTCGGTGTGAAGTCCGGCCAGCAGGTCTCCGGGGGCCAGCGGATCGGCCGCTCCGGCTCGACCGGCAACAGCACCGGCCCGCACCTGCACTTCGAGATCCGCACGGGACCCGGCTACGGCTCCGACATCGACCCCCTGAAGTACCTGCGGGGCCACGGCGTCCGCATCTGACCCGCGCCGGTGCGGCGGCACGGCCGTGAGCAGGACCAGGCCGGCCGCCGCCAGCGCGGCGCTGGCGAGCGCCGCCGCCGTACCCGCGGCCCCGTGCCGGAAGCCTTCGCCGAAGAGCGTGATCCCGACGGTCGCCGCGACCACCGGATTGACCACCGTCACCGTGGCCAGCGGCGCGGTCAGTCCTGCGCCCCGGTAGGCGGCCTGGGACAGCAGCAGCCCGCCCGAGGCCAGCACCGCGACGGCCGCCAGATCCGGCCACAGGCCGGCCGGTGCACCCGCCCCGACGTTCTCGGCGACCGACTTGGTGAACACCGAGGCCATGCCGTAGGAGGTACCGGCCGCCGCGGCCAGCAGCACGCTGTGCAGCACCACCCGGTGCATCCGGTGCGCCGCGAGGAACAGCGCCGCCACTGCGGCCCCGGTCGCCAGCAGCAGCAGACTCCGCTCGCCCCCCGCCAGGAACTGCCGGTCCCGGCCGTTCCCGCCGGTCAGTGCCAGCAGGCCGGCGAGTCCGACGGTGGCCAGCACCGCGCCGCGCCACGCCGCGGCCCCCGCCCGGCGCCGGACGAAGACGGCGGCCATCGGCAGCGCGAACACGATGGTCAGCGCTCCCAGCGGCTGAACCAGGCTCAACGGTCCGTAGGCGAGCGCCACCACGTGCAGCAGCGCACCGAGGCCGTTCAGCGCGACGGCCACCCACCAACCGCCCCGGCGCAGCGGCGCGTACCGCCGGTCCGGGGTACTCGCCGCGACCCTCTCCTGGACGATCGCACCGCCTGCGTACGCCACCGCGGACACGAGGCAGAGCAGGACCGACAGCGCCAGTGCACTCATAAGGTCCACAATGCCCGACCCATCTGCGCTATTCCTCCGTCCACAGGTGGTCACGAGTCGTACTCCCGCCGTAGTACGGGAGTACGCAGCGTGGCTCGTCCACCAGCGCAGCGCCACCCCTGAGCCGCCCCACGGCCACCCCGTGGACCCGTACGGTGACGGCCCGTTCGCGGTCCGTGAGGTCCCTGCCGACGGGTTTGGCTCGGGGCGTGTGCGATCCGTACAGTTCCTCTTTTGAGGACCTCCGCAGCAGGCGGATGCGGACGAGTGACCAAGGAACGGCAGCGGCCATGACGGTGACCGAAGACAGCCAGGACCAGGCACAGGCCTACGGACCGGGCATCGACCCCGAGCGGCTGGCGCTCTGCCTCGACGTGCTCGCCGAACTCGACACGATCGACGTCGACCACCCGGACGCCATCGCCGTGCGCCGCGCCACGGCCGGCGTCTACCGCACGGTCAAACAGCGCCGCCGCCAGGAGCGCCGCGCCGCCAAGACCGCCAACGACAAGGCGGTCACCGAGGCGACCGCGACCGGCTCCGCCGAGCGCATCGACGACGAGACCGAGGGCATCCTGCCCACCTCGGTCACGGAGGCCGGCCGGATCGCCGGGATACTCCAGCGCCCCCGCTCCTGCTACGTCTGCAAGACGCGATACGTCGAGGTCGACTACTTCTACCACCAGCTGTGCCCGAAGTGCGCCGGTGAGAACCGCGCCAAGCGGGAGGCCCGCGCCGACCTCGACGGCAAGCGCGCGCTGCTCACCGGCGGCCGCGCCAAGATCGGCATGTACATCGCCCTGCGGCTGCTGCGCGACGGCGCCCACACCACGATCACCACGCGCTTCCCCAAGGACGCCATCCGCCGTTTCAAGGCGATGGAGGACTCGGCGGACTGGATGCACCGCCTGGAGGTCGTCGGCATCGACCTGCGCGACCCGGCCCAGGCCGTGGCCCTCGCCGACCAGGTCGCGGCGGCCGGTCCGCTCGACATCCTGATCAACAACGCGACGCAGACCGTGCGCCGGCTGCCCACCGCCTACGCGGCACTGGTCGAGGGGGAGAGCGCACCGCTGCCGGCCGGCGAACTCCCCGCGCACCACGTGATCGGAGCCTTCAACTCCGGCGCGGTCGACGGCCTGGCGGCGCTGCCCGTCGGGGTGAGCGGCCTGGAGGCGCAGAAGGTCGCCGACCTCGCCCTGGTCGCGGGCAACGCCAGTCTCGAACGGCACCTCGCCGGCACCGCGATCGACGCGGGCGGGCTGCTGCCCGATGTCGTCGAGAGCAACACCTGGGTGCAGACCATCGACCAGATCTCCCCGGTGGAGCTGCTCGAGACCCAGCTGTGCAACTACACGTCGCCGTTCATCCTGATCAGCGCCCTTCGGCCGGCCATGGCCGACGCCGCCCGGAAGTCGTCCAGCGGGCGCGCTTACGTCGTCAACGTGTCGGCGATGGAGGGCGTCTTCAGCCGCGGTTACAAGGGGGCGGGCCACCCGAACACCAATGCGGCCAAGGCCGCGATGAACATGGTGACGCGGACCAGCGGCCAGGAGATGTTCCAGGCCGACCGGATCCTGATGACCTCGGTCGACACCGGGTGGATCACCGACGAGCGTCCGCACTTCGACAAGCTGCGCCTCGCCGAGGAGGGCTTCCACGCCCCGCTCGACCTGGTCGACGGTGCGGCCCGGGTCTACGACCCGATCGTGCGCGGCGAGGCCGGCGAGGACCTGTTCGGCGTCTTCCTCAAGGACTACGCCCCGGCGAACTGGTAAGCCCTGCGGCCCCGCCCTACCGCCTGCCGGTGACCGGCCCCCTCGGTGGACCGAGGGGGCCGGTCGCGTTCCCGGCCGCCCGGCAGGACCCGGCCGCCACCAACTCCAGCAGCGGGCGCCAGTCCTCCAGCACGCCCGCGTCCGGGCCGGGCGCCGCCGCCGTCTCACGCGCCTGGCGCAGCGCCGCCACCGCGTCCGCGTCACCGCCCGGCCGGTCGCCCTCGCCGCCGCCCGGCGCGGCCGACGCGTGGAGCTGCACGAGCCGGGCCACCCGATCGCCGAGCAGGGGGCGCAGCGCCTGCGCTGCGAGTACGACGTGTCGCGCTCCGTCACCCGGACGGAGCATCCGGCCGATGTCCTGCAGCAAGCCCGCGAGCTGCAGTTCCTTGTCGGAGGGATGAGAGCGGCGGAGCAGCGCCGCGGTCCGCAGGGCGTGCTCGTCGGGGCTGCCGCGGAGCAGCTCCATCAGCTCAACCACGCTTGTGACGTACGGCACTTCGGCCCCCGCCGCTTCGGACCCCGACACCGCCGACCTCCTCCGTCGCGCCCTGCGCATCCGGGTCCGAGCACACCACCCGTGACGCACCCGCCGGCCGACGACTTGCTGAACTCGGGACGAAACTGAGAGGGCGCAGCGGATTTTGCCTTCCTATCGAGCGGAGGTCCGCTCATATGTGTACCCTGGGGCATCAAGACGGCCCCCATCCGGGCCGCGCTCCACTAAGGCGCCACCGCGTCCGGAACCCTTGATCCCCTGCCCGGCCCGCGGTCAGCCTGCCGGGTTACGCGACACAGAGGAGTGCGCGGTGACTGAGAAGACGCAGCCCGAACCGAAGTTGCTGGAGCGGACCGGATCGCGCGCCACGACGCGGTCCGACGAACTCGGAAGCCTGGAGGTCTGGGCGCGCTCCGCCCCGATCCGGCTGGCCGGGTACGAGGACGACCTGGCGGAAGCCCACATCCTGCCCGGCATCGACTAGTCCGCGAAGCTCCGCGGTCGCGCCGCGAAGCGGTGCCAAGCGCCCCCACGTGTCCAACCGCACCGGGGGCGCTGCCTTGTCCTGAGAGGCGTCCCGTACGCACCGGCCTGCGTACCGGCGCGGGACGGGGGCCGCGGGGGACCGTGCTACCCGGTCCCGGGCCCGGGGTGCCGGGCCCGGGTGAGCCGGGTCGGCGGCAGGTACTCGCGCACCAGCGTGCGATGCCACCAGTCGCCGGTCTCGCGCAGCTCGCGCCAGGTCGTGAAGCGGTAGCGGTAGAGCAGGGCGCGCACGTGCACCGGCGGGGCGTCCGGGAACGGGTTGTGGCGCAGTAGTCGCAGGGTGTCCCGGTCGCCTGCCAGGAGCCGCTCCACGAACGGCCCGAACCAGTCCCGCGCGTAGCCGGGGGAGATTGCCGCGAACCACATCAGCCAGTCCAGGCGCAGGTGGTACGGGGCGAACTGGCGCGGCAGCCTGCCCGGCTCGCCGGGCTTCCCCTTGAACCCGTACTCCTTCCAGGCGCCGTCCTCGCGTGGTACCGGGTCCGCGGTGCCCTCCACCGCCACCTCCATGCGGACCCGGCCGACCGAGCCGAAGGCCCCGTAGGTGTTGACGAGGTGCAGGGCGTCGAAGGAGCGGTTCATCACCTGGCGGCGCGAGACCATGTTGAGCACCGGGTGGCGGCTGAGGACCAGGACCAGGGCGGTCACGGCGCAGACCAGGGCGGCGAACCACGGGGGAGGTGGCTGCGCGGCGGCGGCCGGGGGCGACCCGGCGAGGCGGGTGAAGTCCACGGCCGATACGGCCAGGGTGATCGTCAGCCAGTTCAGCCAGGCGAAGTTGCCCGACAGCACGAGCCACAGCTGTGTTGCGACCACGGCCGCCGCGGCGTACGAGGCCACCGGCTGCGGGGTGAACAGCAGTACCGGGACGATCAGCTGCGTCACGTGGTTGGCCGCGCACTCCATCCGGTGCAGAGGCCGGGGCAGGTGGTGGAAGAACCAGCTCAGCGGCCCTGCCATCGGCTGTGTCTCGTGATGGAAGTACAGGCAGGTGAGCCTGCGCCAGCAGGGGTCCCCGCGCATCTTGATCAGGCCGGCCCCGAATTCCACGCGGAAGAGCACCCAGCGCAGCAGCCACAGCACCAGCACCGGCGGACCGGCCCGGGCGTTGCCGAGGAACACGGCGAGGAAACCGACCTCCAGCAGCAGTGACTCCCAGCCGAAGGAGTACCAGGTCTGGCCGACGTTGACGATGGAGAGGTAGAGCAGCCACAGTGCGGCCCACAGGGCCATGGCGAGCGCCAGTGGGACCTCGTCCCCCGCTCCGGCGGCCAGGGCCGCGGCCAGCGCGGCCCCGGTCCAGGCGCAGCCGGCGAAGAGCCGGTCCGAGTAGCGCAGTTGGAACAGGCTCGGGGCGCGCCGGAAGGGCACGTACCGTACGTAGCGCGGCACGGGCAGCATGCCGTGCGCCCCGATCAGGGCTCTGAACTGCAGCGCGGCCCCGACGAAGGCGACGAGGTAGACGCCGGCCAGGGCCCGCTGGAAGACCAGCCGGGCGAGCCAGTACCCGGGCGCCGTGAACCAGTCCATCGCCTCCAGTATCCGGCCGGCTCGCGGGCATCGGCCAGTCCGTGCGGCCGCCGCCGGTCCCGGCGGTCCCGGCGGGCTCACGGCGTGAGCGCGTTCAACCCGCCGGACGGTCTCGCGAACATCCTTGAACGCGTTCAAGTGGTGCTCCGGTTGCGGCCGTCGCGTGGATGCGGCAGACAAGAGGGAGCAATCGGGGCGAAAGGGAGAAAATTGTGAACGGACCGTCACTTCCGACACTGCGTCAGGCGTCGCGTCGTCAGGCACCGGCCGGCGCGGCCCTCTTCGCCCTGCTCTGCCTGTTCGCCGTGGCCTGCGGCGGGCACGACGAGCCGACCAGCGCGGCGGGACCCGAGAGTGCGGAGGTACACCTCCAGCCGGTGGCCAGCGCAGGCCCGGACCCCTTCACCGCATCGTCGGCCACCGCGGAGTCGGCCCCGGTCCAGCCCCCGCTGCCCAATCCCACCGGCCAGGGAATCCGCACGGTCAGCGCGGCGACCCCGGGCCTCTACGGCGGCACCCAGCGCCTCGGCAGCTGCGACGTGGAACAGCAGATCGGCTACCTCACCGCGGACAGCGCCAAGGCCCGCGCCTTCGCCGAGACGTCCGGAATCCAGGAGGCCAAGATCCCCGACTTCCTGCGCGGCCTCACCCCCGTCGTCCTGCGCGCCGACACCCGTGTCACCAACCACGGATTCCGCGACGGCCGGGCCGCCGCCTACCAGGCCGTCCTCCAGGCCGGCACCGCCGTGCTCGTCGACGAGCACGGCATGCCCCGCGTCCGGTGCGGCTGCGGCAACCCGCTCGGCGCCCCCCGTGCGGCCAAGGGGAGCCCGGTGCACAAGGGCGATCCGTGGAACGGCTACCAGCCCAACCAGGTCATCGTCATCGAACCCACCACCCACGTGATCAACAACCTGGTGATCGTCAACATCGCGAACAACACCTGGATCGAGCGCAAGCGGGGCGACGGCGGCGCCCAGGACCGCACCCCGCAGGCCCTGCCCCCGTACGATCCGGCCGACGGCATCCCCAACGGCCCCGCCGCCACGTCCCCGGCGCCCTGCCCGAGCGCCCCGGGATCAGCAACGGCGGGCTGCCCGTCGGACCCGCAGAGCTCACCGGACATCGGCGCGCAGCAAGACCCCGCCGTACCGCTGAACCCCTCCACCCGGCCGCGGCAGCCGCAGCAGCCCCAGAAGCGGCCGCCGTCGGACGTCCCGTCCGACCCGCTGACGCAGGACCCCGCCGATCCCGCGTTCCCGGCGTACCCCGACGATCCCCAGGACCCGTTCGCGGTTCCCTACGCGGACCCCTCCGCGGATCCCTACGCCGAGCCCTACCCGGACCCCTCCACGGATCCCTCCACGGATCCTTACGTCGACCCCGACCTCCGGCCGGCGCCGTCCGACGAGGGCCTCTCGCTGGAGAGCGCCTGACCGGCCGGTGTGTCATGGTGGACCGGTGCCGACCACCGTATCGCTGCCGGACGACTGGCCCGCACACCCGGACCGGTCGCTCTCGCTCAACCGCATGGGAAGTTTCGACTGGGACCTTCTCACCGGTCTCATGCACATGGACGAAGCCGCCCTCGACGTCTTCGACACGGCCCCGGACGAGTACGACGGCCGGCCCGAGTCGCTGTCCGCGCGCTTCCCGCCGGCCGAGTCGGCACGGCTCGACGCCATGGTGTCCTCCGCGCTCAAGAGCGAGGAGGACAGCTACGGCGCCTACTTCCGCATCCGCTGCCGGGACGGTCGGCTGCGGTGGACGCACACCCAGGGCCGTGTCATGCGTACCGCGGACGGGCGGCCCCACCGGATCATCGGCATCGTCCGGGACGCGACCGAGGAGCTCAGCCACTCGGCGGAACGGCTCGGTCTCGACGAGGAGCGGCGCCGGCAGACATCGGTGGTGGAGAGCACCACCGCCGCCCTCGCGCACGCCCGGACGGTGCAGGACGTCATCGACGCGCTCGGCGACGCGCACGGCTTGGAACGGCTGGGCTCCATGGGCATGGTCATGGGCCTCGTCGAAGCCGGCCGGATCCACCTCGTCGCCGAGGGGCCGGAGGGCAGCTTCGTCCCCGGCACCCGCTACACCCGCATCGACGAGCAGTACCCGATGAGCGAGGTGGTCCGCTCCCTGCAGCCGCGCTTCCTCGACTCGGCGGAGGAGTTCGCCCAGGACTACCCGGCGCTCTGGGCGAAGATCTCGTACATGCGGATCTCCGCGGCCGCCTACCTGCCGCTGATCGCCCAGGCACGCCCGATCGGTGCCATCGGACTGCTCTACCAGGACAAGGACGGCTTCACCCAGGAGGAGCGCAACCTGCTCGTCGCCCTCGGCAGCAGCATCGCGCAGAGCCTCCAGCGGGCCATGCTGCTGGAACAGGAGCACGACCTGGCCGAGGGGCTCCAGCAGGCCATGCTGCCCCGGCGGATCCCCGTGGTGCCCGGCGGCGAGATCGCCGTACGCTACCGCTCCGCCCGGATGGGCCAGGACATCGGCGGCGACTGGTACGACGTCATCCCGTTGCCCGGTGGCCGGGTCGGCGCCGTCATCGGCGACGTCCAGGGCCACGACACGCACGCGGCCGCCGTCATGGGCCAGCTGCGGATCGTCCTGCGCGCATACGCCGCCGAGGGGCACTCGCCCGGCACGGTCATGGCCAGGGCATCGGTCTTCCTGCACGAGCTGGACACCGAGCGCTTCGCGACGTGCACGTACGTGGAGGCCGACCTCTCCACCGGGGTGCTCCAGCTGGTCCGGGCGGGCCACATCGACCCGCTGCTGCGCACCCGCGACGGGGACTGCCACCGGCTCCCGGTGGGCGGCGGCCTGCCGCTCGGCCTCTCCGCGGACTTCGGACGCCTCGAATACCCGGTGACCACCGTGGAACTGGATCCCGGAGAAACGCTCCTGCTGTGCACCGACGGCCTCGTCGAACACCCTGGCGCCGACCTCGACGACGGGATCCACGCGCTGACCTCCCACATCCGCAGCGGCCCTGCCGACCTGCAACTCCTCGCCGACCGGCTGTGCGAGATCGCCACCGAGCGCGGAGGCGACGACGACATGGCCCTCCTCCTGCTGCGCCGCCGGCCCGCCCCGGCTCCGCCCGGCGGAGGCCGTCTGCAGCAGCACGTGGCACCGGGCGATCCGGAGGCCCTGGTGGCCGCCCGCCACATGATCGGGGCCGCGGTGCGCGCCTGGGGCGCACGGGAGCGGGCCGACGAGATCGAGCTGGTCGCGGACGAGCTGATCGTGAACGCCCTCATGCACACGGATGGTCCCGCCATCGTCACCCTGCGCATCCTGGCGGGCCACGAACGCAGGCTCCGCGTGGAGGTCGCCGACCGCTCCAGCGCCCTCCCGCGCCGACGTGAGGCCGGCGACTCCGGGGTCTCGGGCCGCGGCCTGATGCTGGTGGACCGGATGGCGGACGTATGGGGCGTGGAGCCGCGCGGCAGCGGCAAGTGCGTGTGGTGCGAGTTCGTCATGGGCTGAGCGGGCCGGGAGCGGTCCCGGACGGCGGCCCGCCCGGCCCCGTGCCGGCTCGCGCTCCGCCCGAGGCGGCGGCAGGCTGGGACCATGCCGGAGCTGCCCGAGGTCGAGGCCCTGCGCGCGTACCTCGACGAGCACCTCACCGGGCGGGTGGTGGAGCGCGTCCTCCCGCTCGCGGTCAGCGTGCTCAAGACGTACGATCCGCCCTTGACCGCCCTCGAAGGGCAGGAGGCCGCCGCCGTCGCCCGGCACGGGAAGTTCCTCGCCGTGCGGATCGGTGCGCTCCACCTGGTCACGCACCTGGCCCGGGCCGGCTGGCTGCGCTGGCAGGACACCCTGCCGGCGCAGCCACCGCGGCCCGGCAAGGGGCCGCTGGCCCTGCGCGTCGTACTCGCGGGCGGGGGCGGCTTCGACCTCACCGAGGCCGGGACACAGAAGCGGCTCGCGGTGTACGTGGTCCGCGACCCGCAGGAGGTGCCCGGCATTGCCCGTCTCGGCCCCGATCCGCTCGCCGAGGACTTCGACCGGGACGCCTTCGCCGCGCTCCTTGCGGGGGAGCGGCGGCAGATCAAGGGCGTCCTGCGGGACCAGAGCGTGATCGCCGGGATCGGCAACGCCTACAGCGACGAGATCCTGCACGCCGCCCGGGTCTCGCCCTTCAAGCTCGCCTCCTCCTTCGACGAGGCGCAGGTCACGCAGCTGCATGCCGCGGTCCGGGGCACCTTGCGCGAGGCGGTCGGCCGGGCGCACGGGGTCGCCGCCGGGAAGCTCAAGGCCGAGAAGAGGAGCGGCCTGCGGGTCCACGGCCGGGCGGGCGAAACCTGCCCGGTGTGCGGGGACACGATCCGCTCGGTGTCCTTCGCCGATTCCTCCCTGGAGTACTGCGCCACGTGCCAGACGGGTGGGAAACCGCTGGCCGACCGGCGGCTCTCACGGCTCCTCAAATAGCGGTGCGCTGCGTAGACTCCGGCACCATGGCCGCGGAGGAGCAACAGACGGCGCCCCGGCGCGAGGTCGTCACCGGGATGCCCCGCGGCGCCCGCCGGCGGGCGCCCGCCCACGCCCCGGCCCGTTCGGAGATCTCCGAGCAGACCACCCTCGGCGCCACCTACGTCAGGGCCCTGATGCGCAGCCAGTTGCGCGCGGGCCTGGGGGCGCTGGCCGCGCTGGCGGCGCTGGTCGGGTCGCTGCCGCTGGTGTTCGTGCTGCCCAGGGCCAGGTCGGGGCCGATGGTCTGGCTGGTGCTGGGCCTGCTCGTGTACCCGGTGATGTGGCTGATCGCCCGATGGTACGTCCGCCGGGCGGAGCGTAACGAGGCCGATTTCACGGGCCTGGTGATGGATCCGGCCGACCGGCCGTCGTAGCGGTCGCCACCGGTCAGAACAGGTGCATCGCCAGGTGGCCGAGGGGCAGCCCGAGCTGCCAGGCCGGGGTCCACACGCGCGCGTTCTCGTCCAGACCCGGCGGGGTGTCGGCGTGGTCGTGGCGCCCCGGGTCGAGGTTGGTCGCGAACAGTTCGGTGCCGTCCAGCCAGCGCCAGGCTGCCCGGGCCAGTTCCAGATCGGGGTCCTCGCCGCGGCCGCGCTCCCGGGCCGCCTCTCCCAGGTCGAGGAAGCGGGTGTGCACCCAGTCGCGCCAGGGGTGTCCGTACGCCGTCAGTGACAGCCACTCGTCGAGCTGCGAGACCACGCGGATCCCGGAGAGTTCGCCGGCCGCGTCGGCGAGGTAGATGGTCAGGGCCAGTGTGTCCCGTCCGGCCCGGAACTCCAGCGTTCCGGCCGGGATCAGCCGGCCCGTGCGCAGCAGTTCGTCGGCGATGTACTCGGCATAGAGCCAGGCCATGGGCACCGCGAGCCCGCCGTCACTGGTGCCGTTCGTACCCTCGGGCTGCACCGTCCCACCTTCTCCCGCGCGTCGAGCGTCCCGTCGTCAGCACCGAGCCTTCACCGAGGGGCTCACGGAGCGGGGGATGTTTACTCAACTTGGACGGTCTTATGTCGAATTCGAAGCGCTTTTTGTCCGGTCCTCATCCCTTCGCGGCGTTCTGGGATCCGTTGCTCAGGCGCCGAGTCCGTAGCCGTACCCCTGGAGGCCCTTCCTGAGGGCGCGCAGGGCGTAGTAGGTGCGGGATTTGACGGTCCCCGCCGGGATACCCAGTTCGGCGGCCGCCTCCGCGACCGACCGGTCCCGGAAGTAGACCTGGAGCAGCACCTCGCGGTGCTCCGGCCCCAGGGATCCCACCGCCCGCCGCACGTCGATCGCCGTGACCGATCCGGCCACCGCGTCCTCGGGTGCGGGCGCCTGTTCCAGCCCTTCGGGGTCCACCTCCAGGGGGCGCGACAGCCGGGCCCGCCGGGCGTCGATCGCGAGCCGCCGGGCCACCGTGAACAGCCAGGGCCGCATGGAGTCGTGCCCGCTGGCCAGGGCCTCCGGGTGCTGCCAGACCCGTACGAGGGTCTCCTGCACGAGGTCCTCCGCCCGTTGGGCGTCGCCGGCGGTGAGGCCGACCAGGAATCCGAACAACGCCCGCCCGTGGTCGCGCTGGAGTTCGGCCAGTGCTTCGGGATCCGTACGCGGGAGGGTGGGGGAGAGCGGCACGAGTGGCTCCTTCCGGGGTGCGTGGGGGGCCATGGGGGCGGCGCCCCGTCCACCCTGACCTGCGCAGAGCCGACCCGGAACCGTCAGGCCCCGGCGTTGCGCCCAAGCACCCGGGTGGTCCGACGGGCGGCTGTGCCGGGCGGTGAACGGTCGAACGGCGCGGCGAACGGCAGGGGGGCGCGTGTACGCCGTCGGAGTGGGCGCCCGGGTCCGCCACGGCTCCGTTTCTTGACTTGCCGCGCGTTGTTCTATGGATTGCAGATGATGACTTGTCAGATAGTCGTATCAATGGGAGTTCGACTGATGACCACGCGCACCCGCGGGCCGAGGGCGGCCGTCCTCCTGTCCGCCCTCCTGCTGACCGCTGCGGCAGCGGGCTGTTCGGCCGCCGGGGACACCGCACCGGCCCGCCTCGGCGACTCCGGTCCTCCGGCTCCCTCCAGCGCCGCGGGAGCGCCCGCCGCCAAGGGCTTCACACTGGTCGCGAGCGGTGACGTGCTGCCGCACACCTCGGTCATCCGGCGGGCGGCCGACGACGGGGAGGGCGACGGCTACGACTTCAGGCCCATGTTCTCCGGCGTCAAGGCCGTGGTCTCGGCAGCCGACCTGGCCCTCTGCCACATGGAGACGATCTACGGGGAGGAGGGCGGTCCCTTCTCCGGATATCCGGCCTTCATGTCACCGCCGCAGGTGGCCGACGGACTCAAGGACGCCGGCTACGACGGGTGCTCCACCGCCTCGAACCACACCCTCGACGACGGCGCCGCCGGGCTGCGTCGCACGCTCGACCGCTTCGACAAGGTCGGCCTGGGGCACGCCGGATCCGCCCGTACGGCGGCCGAGGCGGCGGCGGTGACCACCTACACGGCGGGCTCGGCCACCGTGGCGCACCTCGCCTACACCTACGACACCAACGGCTATCCGTTGCCCGACGGCCAGCCGTGGGCAGTCAACCTGATGAAGCCGGACAGGATCGTCGCGGATGCCCGGGCCGCCCGGAAGGCGGGCGCGGACGTGGTGCTGGTGAGCCTCCACTGGGGCACGGAGTGGCAGACCGAACCGGATGAGACCCAGCTCTCGCTCGGCAGGGCGCTGACCGGCTCGCAGACCGCCGGCCGGCCCGACATCGACCTGATCCTCGGCACCCACGCGCACATTCCGCAGCCCTACGAGAAGGTGAACGGCACCTGGATCGTCTACGGCATGGGCGACCAGGTGGCGGGCGAGATGTTCAACTACACGGGCGCCCGGGACATGCGCGGCAACTACGGCTCGATCGCACGCTTCACCTTCGCCCCTCCGGCCGCGGCCGGGCAGCGCTGGCAGGTCACCAAGGCCGCATTCGTGCCGCAGATGATGGACCTGTCCACCGGACGCGTCGTCCACCTGCCCGACGCCCTCGCGAAGAACCCCGGCCGGGAGGACTACGAGGCCGCGCGGGACGAGATCACCGAGGCCGTCCTCAGCCGCGGCGCCGCCAAGGACGGCCTGGTGGCCGCCTCGTAGGCGCTCGGCGCCCCGGGGCCCCGGGCTGGATCCGGCGCGCCCTCGGGCCCACCCCGCCCGGCCCGGACCGGACGCGGAAGCGACCCGGACGGGGCGGGACGGGGCGGAGCGGTCAGGGGACCACGGTCACCGGCCAGCGGCCCGCCTTGACCAGGCGGACCGCCACCGAGCCGACGATGCGGTGGCCCGCCTGCTCCGAGGCGCCGACCACCACCGCGTCCGCCATCAGCTCCTGTGCCGCGCTCACCAGGCCGGCGTAGGGGTCGCCGCGAAAGGTGTGGAACTCCCACCGGACCTCGTAGACGCCCTTGAGTCGCTCCGCCGACGCACGGATCTCGGCCACCAGGCCCTCCGCGATCTCCCCGGTGGTGTCGGCCACGGGCGCACCGAGCGCCGCCCCGGCCGGTACCACCGGCTGGACGTACACCAGCGCCAGCAGTGCGTTCTGCCGACGGGCCAGCCCGGCGGCGTAGGCCGCCGCCCGCAGTGAGGACTCCGAACCGTCCACCCCGGCCAGGATCACCTTCGGACCGTCGGTACCGCGTTCGAATCCCGTGTTCACGTGCTCCGTCACCCTCGTGAGGATAGGCGCTGACGTGCCGGACACCCCCACCCGCTCGGCGCGCGCACCGGCGACCCCCTCCCTACAGTGCGAACCATGAGTGCCACCGCGCAGGAGACGCACGGAACCCGCAACCGCTTCCTGAACCGGGTTCCCGACGCGTTCGGCGCGTTCTTCGGGACCATCGGCCTGCTGTGCGCACTGCTCTCGCTCTCCCCGACACTGCGGCGCCTCCTGCACCACGTCGTGCGCTTCCTCGACCTGATCGTCGTACCGGTCAGCGCCAACCTCGCCTACGCCGTCTTCCTCTTCCTCTTCGCGGCCGCCCTCGGCACCCGCAAGAAGGTCGCCTGGTGGATGGTCATCACCTATCTGGCCCTGCTCACCGTCGACGACCTGCTGGACATCGCCGTCGGCGACTACGGGATCGGCCTCTCCTCGCTGGCCCTGGCCGTTGCCGCCATGGCCGTACTGGTTGCCGCCCGCAAGGAGTTCTACGCCGCGTCCCGGCCCGGGGCACTGTGGCACGCCCTGATCGTGCTCGGCCTCGGCATGCTCGCCGCCGTCCTCCTGGGCTGGGCGCTCGTCGCCCTCTTCCCCGGCACCCTACCCCCCGGCCAGTGGCTGGACTGGGCCGCCAAGCAGGTCTTCGGCGGCCTCTTCTCGGCCCGGCAGTTCGACGGCCGCCCGCCCAGGCCGCTGTACTTCCTCCTCGGCCTGTTCGGCGCCGCCGCCCTGCTCAACGCCGCCGCGACGCTGTTCCGCTCCCAGCGGCTGACCGCCGCCCTGCACGGTGACGAGGAGCCCAGGATCCGGGCCCTCCTCGGCGCCTACGGGCGGTCCGACTCGCTCGGCTACTTCGCCACCCGGCGCGACAAGGCAGTCGTCTTCGCCCCCAACGGACGGGCCGGCGTCACCTACCGCGTCGAAGCGGGCGTCTGCCTCGCCAGCGGCGACCCGGTGGGCGACCCGGCAGCCTGGTCCGCCGCCATCGACGCCTGGCTGGCCGTCGCAGGCCGCTACGGCTGGCAGCCCGCCGTGATGGGCGCCTCCGAGGACGGCGCCACCGCCTTCGCCCGCTCCGGGCTGAGCGCCCTCCAACTGGGCGACGAAGCCATCCTGCACGTCGCCCGCTTCGACCTCGACGGCCGCGACATGCGCGTGACCCGCCAGGCCGTCAACCGCGTCGAGCGGGCCGGCGCGACCACCGTCATCCGCCGGCACTCGGCCCTCTCCGAGGACGAGATGCGGACCATCGTCGACCGGGCGGACCGCTGGCGGGACACCGAGACCGAACGGGGCTTCTCCATGGCCCTGGACCGGCTCGGTGATCCGGACGACGGGGACTGCCTGCTGGTCGAGGCCTTCGACGCCGGCGGCGAGTTGATCGCCCTGCTCTCCTTCGTCCCCTGGGGCAGGGACGGCATCTCCCTCGACCTGATGCGCCGCGACCGGACCGCGCCCAACGGGGTCATGGAGTTCATGGTCGCCCAACTGTGCGCCGCCGCCCCCGCCCTCGGCGTACGCCGCATCTCCCTCAACTTCGCCGTCTTCCGCTCCGCCTTCGAGGAGGGCGGCCGCATCGGCGCCGGGCCGGTCCTGAAGGTCTGGCGCAAACTGCTGCTCTTCTTCTCCCGCTGGTGGCAGCTGGAGGCCCTGTACCGCTCGAACGTCAAATACGGCCCCGAGTGGTACCCGCGGTTCCTCTGCTACCAGGACGCCGGCTCGCTCGCCCGGGTCAGCCTCGCCTCCGGCATCGCCGAAGGGTTCGTCTCCGTACCCAGCCTGCGCACCCTGTGGGGCAACGGCCACCCCAAGGGCGTCACCGCCCCCGCCACGACGGAAGGACTGCCCCCGATCGACTCCCTCGGCCTGGACGCGGTGGGGGAGGAGCTCCCCGGGGTGCCCGTGGAGCGACTGCCCGAACAGGTGCGCGTCCGCCATGCCAAACTGGACCGCATCCGGGCCTCCGGCACCGACCCCTACCCGGTGGGGATCCGGCCGCGCACCCACACCGTCGCCCAGCTCAAGGCGTCCCACCCGAGCCACCCGCCCGGCAGCCGCACCGCCGAGCAGGCCACTCTCGCCGGACGCGTGATGGTCGTACGCGACCTCGGCGGCGTGGCCTTCGCCGTCCTGCGCGACTGGTCGGGAGACGTACAGCTGATGCTCACCCGCGACGAGAGCGGCGCCGAGGTGCTCGACTCCTTCACCGCCCGGGTCGACTTCGGCGACCACGTCCTGGTGACCGGCGAACCCGGCGCCAGCAGGACCGGCGAACTCTCCCTCGTGGTCCGGTCCTGGCAGCTGACCGGCAAGTGCCTGCGCCCCCTGCCGGACAAACGCAAGGGTCTCGCCGACCCCGAGGCGCGGGTCCGGCGCCGCTACCTCGACCTCGTCGCCAGCCCCGAGGCGCGCGACGTCGTACGGGCTCGCTCCAGCGCGGTCCAGGCCCTGCGCCAGGGGCTGCTCGACCGCGGCTATCTGGAGGTCGAGACCCCCATGCTCCAGCAGATCCACGGCGGCGCCAACGCCCGGCCCTTCCGCACCCACATCAACGCCTACGACCTCGACCTGTACCTGCGCATCGCGCCCGAGCTGTACCTCAAACGGCTCTGCGTCGGCGGTATGGAGAAGGTCTTCGAAATGGGCCGCACCTTCCGCAACGAGGGCGTCTCCTACAAGCACAACCCCGAGTTCACGATGCTGGAGGCCTACCAGGCCTTCGCCGACTACGACGTCATGCTCGACCTCGCGCGGGAACTGATCCAGGGGGCCGCCACCGCCGCCTTCGGCTCGCCCGTCGCCCACAGGGCAGGGCCCGACGGAAAGCTCGTCGTCCACGACATCTCCGGCCCCTGGCCGGTCAGGACGGTGTACGGGGCGATCAGCGAGGCCCTCGGCGAGGAGGTCGACGCCGACACCGAGGAGAACGTCCTGCGCAGGCTCTGCGACCGGGCCGAGGTGCCGCACGGGCCGGAGGACACCCGCGGCGACGTGGTCCTCGAAATGTACGAGCGGCTGGTGGAGGAGAGGACGGGACTGCCGACCTTCTACAAGGACTTCCCGACCGACGTCTCCCCCCTCACCCGCCAGCACCGCCGGGACCCCCGGCTCGCCGAGCGCTGGGACCTCGTCGCCTTCGGCACCGAGCTCGGCACCGCGTACTCGGAGCTGACCGACCCCGTCGAGCAGCGGCGCAGGCTCACCGCCCAGTCCCTGCTCGCGGCCGGCGGCGACCCGGAAGCCATGGAACTCGACAACGACTTCCTGGACGCGCTCGAATACGCGATGCCGCCCACGGGCGGCCTCGGCGTCGGCGTGGACCGACTCGTCATGTTCCTCACGGGCCTGACGATCCGCGAGACCCTCCCCTTCCCCCTGGTGCGCCGCGGCTGACGGTCGCACGGCTGACGGTCGCACGGCTGACGCGCCGCACGGCTGGTCCGCACGGGTGAGCGCAACGGGGAGCGTCCGCGCCTCTCAACGTCTGCGGGGATGCCGTTGATACGTAGTAATAATGAAAAAAGACGAGCCGACAGTAGGGCGGCGTGTGCTCCTGCGCACCGCCGTCTTCCTCGGAGTCGCGGCCGCCGGACTGATCACCACGGGCAACGGCACCGAGGGTGGTGCACCCACGGTGCCCGGTGCACCGGGCGCGGGCGGCGCACCGGGGCCCGCCGCCGGACCCGGTCCGAACCTCGCGGCGGGCCCCGGCGGACTCCCCGGGGCGCTGCCCGAGAAGGCCTACCGGCTGCGCCCCATGACGGCGGACGCCCCCGCCCGGCCCGCGGCCGTGAAGCCGGCCGTGCGGACCCGGCCCATCCTGGAACTCCCGGCCGGCGCGGGCACCGACAGCTCCATGGTGCTCACCTTCGACGACGGACCGGACCCCCGCTACACCCCGGCCATCCTCGACACCCTCCGCCGCTACGACATGCGCGCGATGTTCTTCGTCTGCGGGGAGATGGCGACGGAGAACCGGGACCTGCTGCGCCGCATGTCCGCCGAGGGACACGTCATCGGCAACCACACCTGGACCCACCCGCACATCCCCAAGCTGAGCCGGCCCGCCCTCGCCGCAGAGATCGGCCGCACCAGCGAGATCGTGCAGCAGGTCGTCGGCGAAGCGCCGCAGTGGTTCCGGGCGCCCTACGGAGCGTGGAACCGGGCCGCCTTCGAGATCGGGGCCGAGCTGGGGATGGAGCCGCTCGCCTGGACCGTGGACAGCCTGGACTGGGAGGAGCCGGGTGTCACGACGATCGTCTCCCGGATCCTGCGCGGCGCGGGGCCCCGGGCGATCGTGCTGTCGCACGACGCGGGCGGCAACCGGTCGCAGAGCGTTCGGGCCATCGACTCCTACCTGCCCCAACTGCTCGCCCGGGGGTACCGGATGACACTGCCCACCCTGTCCGCCGTGGCGGCGCTGCACTGACGCGGGGCCGGGGCCGCGCGGCCCCGGCCCCGCCTCAGCGGGACTCCACCATCCGTGCGAAGACGACCACGTTTCCGTCGTACCCGCGGGCCTTGGAGTAACCGCCGCCGCAGGTG
The DNA here is from genome assembly GCF_042742535.1 of Streptomyces sp. NPDC058880. Classification (NCBI taxonomy): domain Bacteria; kingdom Bacillati; phylum Actinomycetota; class Actinomycetes; order Kitasatosporales; family Streptomycetaceae; genus Streptomyces; species Streptomyces sp. NPDC058880. The sequence continues at coordinate 39,097 of NZ_JBHYMC010000009.1, read as the reverse complement.
ATCACGCGGAGTTCCGCGTGCCCGGTGTCCCCGTACACGCGAGCCCCGGGGAAGGCGTCCTTGGAGAACACCTCCACCCCGTACACCTCGAAGACGGCCGTGCGCCCGTCGTAGCGCTCCACCTCGATGTGGTTGCCCGGCTTGACCGAGCCCAGCCCGTAGAAGACCGCCGGACCCTGCGCGTTGTCCACGTGGCCCACGATCACCGCCGAGCCCCGCTGCCCCGGCGAGATGCCGTTGAGGTACCAGCCGGCGAGGTTGCGGTCCTGCGGCGGCGGTGCGTCGATCCAGCCCTCCGCGTCCAGCCCGACCGTCATCACCGGCGCGTCCACGCTGATCGTGGGAATGCGGATGCGCTGCACCGAGGAGTGCTCCAGCAACTCCATGTCCGGTGGCGGCTTCGGCGGATTCGCCGGCAACTGGTCGGCCGTCACCGCGACGGCCGAGGCCGCGGTGGGCTGGGGCGGTCCGCCGTCCATGTTCACGCCGTTCCGCACCATGGCGAGGCCGGTGAGCATGACCAGGGCGATGACGCCCCACGGTGAGCGCCTTCGTGACTGCCCTGCCTCGTCCTCGCCCATCGTTCTCCCTTCCCGACGCGGGGGTCCCGACCCGCGTTCCTGTCCCACCCCGGTACGCCCTGTTCCCCGCACGCTAAGGCCGGGGCGGCGGGTCGGCGAGGGGGGAGCGGCGAACGGGTGGCCGCGGCCGCGGGGGCGGTGGGAGGGCGCCGGAAGGGATGCGCCCATCCAGGTAATCGTCACATAAATGACTGACGGGTCGTGACCTGCGGATCCGTCAGCCAGACCGTCCGCGCTCCGGCGTGTCGCTCAACCGGGCGGCCCAAAGCCGGAAGTGCGGAGGTTGCGGGACGACCCGAGGGTTCGACGTGGGAGGCGTTCTCGTCGATCATCCGGGGCCGACGCTCCGGGGCGCTTCCCGCTGGAGGTTCCACCATGCGTGTCTTGCGCGCTCTTACCGTGACGGCGGCAGCTTGTGCCGTCCTCGGCGTCAGTGCCCCGCTCGCCTCCGCGAACCAGGACCCCGGGGGTCGGGGCGGAAACGGGGGCGGGAACGGCCCCAGCAACATCTCGGTGAACCCGTACGCCGTGCACCAGGGATCCACGATGCAGGTGAGCGCGGCGGGCTGCGGTCACGGCGGTACCGTCGCCTCGCACGGGAACTTTCCGCCCGCGAACCTGTCCGCCGGGTCGATCGGCTTCGCCACCGTGCGGGTCTTCAACCACGCCTCGCCGGGCACTCACACGCTGTCGGTCAAGTGCAACGACAGCAACCTGGTCGCCACGGCCCGCTTCCGGATCCTCCAGGGCAACCCCTCCCAGGGCGGCATCGGCGGCTCCATCGGCCCGTCCACCGCCGAGACGGCCATCGGAGCGGGCCTGGTCGGGGTCTCCGCCCTGGGAGCGGGCGCCCACGTGATGCGCCGCCGCCGTCCGCTCCGGGGACGGAGCTGACCGATCCGGCCCCCCCCGGTCAGGCACCATCGGCTCCCGCCGGTCGCCCCGAGCCCTCCCCGAGGGCCCGGGGCGACCGGCGGTGGAGGGGGCGACCTGGTGCTCAGTGACCGCGGTGGGACGCCCTGCGGCGCAGGGCGTACGCGGTGCCGCCCGCGGCGGCGAGGAAGAGGGCCGCACCCACACCGAGTTCCACCGGATCCATTCCGGCCGCGCTGCCGCCCAGGCCGCCGCGGACACCGCGGGCGGAGGTGGTGGCGAGCGGGGTCGTGACGGTGTTCGCCGCGGGCGCCGTCGCCGTGGCGGTCCTCGTGGAACTGGTGGTGGGCCTGCTCGTGCCGCCGGCGATCGTCAGGTCGGCCGAGCCCGTCTCGCCGTTGCAGGTGAAGGAGACGGAGTAGACGGCCCCGAGGCGGGCGTCCCGGTCCACGGTGGCCCGTACGCTCTGGCCGCGCGCGATGCTCACGGTGTCGAACACACCGGAGGAGGCCGTGGAGTAGGCGGCGTTGCAGCCGCTGACCGCGAGCACCACCTGGCCGCCGGGGGCGACGGTCGAGGGGGTGAGGGTGAAACCGAACGAAGTGACCTGTGGGGCCCGGGCTCCGGCCCGTGGCTGGGCCGGGGTGCCGCCCCGTGCCCCGACATGCTTCTCGGCCTGTGCTCCGGCCTGGGCCCCGGGCGGGCTCTCGGCCGTGGACGCGGCGGGCGCGCCGAGGGTTCCGAGCGTGAGTACGGCGAACGTGGCGCCGGCGCTCAGCAGGGCGGTGGCGGAGGTACGTATCGCACCCATGGTTGATTCTCCGGATCCCCGAGGAGCAGCCGCGGAACGGTTTCCGCACGTGGGGGGTCGTGCGCCTCGATGTCCGCCACGCTAGGTGCGGGTGCCGGGGCCCGCGATCAGGAACGGGCGAATGGGGCATGGTCGTAGGCCGAACCGGGGACGGGAGGTCCGTCCCCGGTTTGCCGGGCGCAGTCAGCCGCCGAGGCCGAGGTGGGAGAACTGCGTGAGGAACGGCTCGGCGGTGGCCGAGATGCCGCGGCCGAACGGCGCGTCGAAGTCCCAGATCAGGAACAGCAGGAACGCGATCAGCGCGCTGAACAGCCCGGCCAGCAGCATCTCCCGGAAGGACCGCCTGATCTGCAGGGTGAAGATCAGGCCCACTGTGACCAGCGCTCCGATGATCAGCCCGAACCAGACCACGCCCGGCATGGTGGCCCCGGCGCTCGCGCCGCGTGCGTTGCGGGCGTCGTCGGCCACCGCCACCTGGTCGACGAGCGGCTGGTAGGCCTGCCCCTCGTGGTCGGTTTGCGGCTCGTAGTCGGTGACGTCCCGGCGGATGCGCTCCAGCAGTTCCCCGCCGCGGTCGGTGAGTTCGCCCTTGTCGACCATCGCCTGCCACTCGGTGTCGACCACGTAGGTGACGTAGGCGTCCACGCCGGACCGGATCTTCGCCCGCACCTCGGCCGGGTAGACCTGGGAGCGGACGCTGATCTCGTGCAGGGCCTGCGCTTCTTGGCGTACGTGTTCCTGGGCGGCTCCGCGGCCCTCCCACACGCCCGCGATCGCCAGCCCCAGCACGATCGCGTAGATCACCCCGATCATCATCGTCATGTACTCGATGACGTCCGGGGTCTCGTTCGGATTGTCGTCCTCGCCGATCCTGCGGTGGTTGAGGAAGGCGATGGACAGCACCACGGCACAGGCCGCGGCCATCGCGAGGGACAGGACGAGCCATTCCGACAAGTGGACTCCAGATCGTTCGACGTCGGGCGGATCACCGGGGGCGCAGCGCGACGATCGCGAGCACCGCGGGAGCCGCGGTCATCAGGGTGAAGGTGACGGGCGAGATGTGGTGCTCGGCCGGTTTGCGGGTCGCCGCGCGGTACACCGGGCGGACCACCGGTTTCGGGGCGGGGGCGGCCACCGCGGGGGCCGGTGGCGGCGGCGGGGGCGGCTTCGCGGCGGGGGGTGCGGGCGGCGGCTTCGGCCGGGCCGGTGCCGGCAGGGCGGGCTTGGGCGCGGGCCCGGCCGCGGCCTTCGGCGGCGCTGACGGTGCGGGTTTCGGGGGTGGCGGCGGAGGCGGGGGCGGCACCGGATTCGGCGCGGGTTTCGGCGGTGGCACGGTGGGCTCCGGCTCGGGTGGCGGCGTGGGTTTCGGCGGCGGCTTCGGCGGCTTCGGCGGACACGGGGGCGGGGGCGGGCAGTGGGGGCGGCCATGATGCCCGCCGCCCCGCCCGTCACCACGGTGTCTTGCGTGGTCGGAGCGGTGCTCCTCACCGTGATGTCCACCACCCGGCCGCCGCCCACGGCCGTCGCCGAAGGCCACCGCGAGCACTGCGGCGGCATGCTGGCCGTCGCCGTGGCCGGTCGTCGGGTAGGCGCTGCTATCAGCCACGGCCGGGGTGGCGGCCAGGGCCGCCCACAACAGGACCGGGACCGCCAGCAGGCGCCTGGCACAGGCTCTGTTCACCCGGGGAGCATGGGCCCGCGCGCCCCCGCGCACGCGGGGCTCGGCCTCCGTTCGCCTGAACGTGTGGAGTGCGCATCGGAAAGGTTTGAGCCAGCCGTGGAGCGGTTGCAGACGAGTAAGATCATCATCCGGTCAATTCCCAAAAGGGATTTGTCGGTACCGGTCATTTGCGCCGGGGCGCCGCTGGGCGACTTTGGTGTGTGACGAAGAACGGATCGCCAATTTCCGCTTTTGCTCGCCCTGTTGGTCAATGATCAGTACATTCGGCTCGGACAGGAGTCCGACCCCGCACGGACCGCCGCAGGAACAACGCTTGGAGATCCCGATGGAGCGCCCCGCCTGGGCCCCGCCAGGCATCGACATATCGGTGCCGAGCGTGTCCCGCATCTACGATTACTACCTTGGCGGGTCCCACAATTTCGAGGTCGACCGCCAGGCGGCCCGACGTGCCATGGAATTCATGCCGGGCCTGCCCAAGATCATGCAGGCCAACCGGGCGTTCATGCGCCGTGCCGTCCGGCACGCCGTCGCCGAGGGCGTCACGCAGTTCCTCGACATCGGCTCCGGCATCCCCACCTTCGGCAACGTCCACGAGATCGCCCAGGGTGCCAGCTCCCGGGCCCGCGTGGTCTACGTGGACCACGATCCGGTGGCCGTGGCGCACAGTCAGGCCGTCCTCATGGACGACGAGGACACCGGCGTCGTCGCTGCGGACCTGCGCAGGCCGAAGGAGATCCTGGCCGCCCCCGAGGCCGGGCGGCTCCTCGACTTCGACCGCCCGGTCGCCCTGCTGCTCGTGGCCGTCCTGCACTTCCTCGAGGACGCGGACCATCCGTACGAGGCCGTGGCCGAACTGCGCGAGGCGCTGGCCCCCGGCAGTCTGCTGATCCTCACGCACGCCTCCTACGAGGGCATCCCGCTCACGGAGGAGGTCGCGGGCGGCGCCGTCGGCGTCTACCGGGACATCCGCAACCCCCTCGTCATGCGCACCGGGGAGCAGATCGGCCGCTTCTTCGACGGATTCGAGATGGTGGAGCCCGGCCTGGTGTCCATGCCCGACTGGCGCCCGGACCAGGCCGAGGGCGGGGAGGACGGCGAGACCCCGGAGGACCCCTACGCCTTCTCGGGCTATGCAGGCGTGGGACGCAAGGCGTGAGACTACCGGCACAGACGGCGGGTGCGTCGAGCACCGTTGCGGCGCCCGCGGCCGCTCCCGTACCGGCCGCGCACCCCGCGGCGCCGGACGGCGGCATCGAGGACCGAATCGCACGGTTCGCGACGATCTGGGGGCGGGCGATCTTCCCGGTCACCGCGACCTCGCTGACCCGGCCCGAGTTCGAACGGCACCTCGTGCCGCTCACCCGGACCCTCACCGAGGCCCTGCACGCCAGGCCCTTCGACGCCGCCGTCGCCCAACGGGTGGGGGCGGAACTCGTCGCCGTGCACTGCACCGACCCCGAGGCCCTGGCCGGCACCCTCGGCGTGATCGAGTCCTACCTGGTCCTCTACTGCGGCCCGGACGGACTCGAAAGCTCCGGGGTGGAAGCCACCGCCGAATACCACGCGCGCTGCGCCCGGCTCCAGCACGCCATGGCCGCCGGCTACGCCAGGGCGCTGCGCGAGCGCACCCTGAGCGAACAGGAGGCCATCGCGCGCTCCGCGCTGACCGCCCGCACCGATGCCCAGCAGGCCCTGCACGCGAGCGAGGAACGCTTCCGCGCGGTCTTCGAGGGCGCCGCCGTCGGCATCGGCATCGCCGATCTCGACGGGAACGTCCTGGAGGTCAATGACACCCTCCTGCAGATGTTCGGAGGTCTGGAGGGGCACGTCCGCAGCCGCAACGTCAGCGAGTGGGGCCACCCCGACGACACCCCCCACGTCTGGCGCATGTACGGCGAGCTGGTGCGCGGCGAGCGCGAGAGCTACCGGGTGGAGAAGCCGTACTACCGCCACGACGGGACCGTGCTCTGGACCAACCTCACGGTGTCACTCCTGCGCGACGCCGACGGAAAGCCGCAGTACCAGCTGGCGCTGATGGAGGACACCACCGAGCGCCGGCTGCTGAACCTGCGCCTGCGCTACGAGGCCACCCACGACGCCCTCACCGGACTGCCGAACCGGACGCTGTTCTTCGAGCGTCTGGAGAAGGCCCTCAGCAGTTCCGGCGGCGACCGCTACGGTCTGTGCTACCTCGACCTCGACGGCTTCAAGGCCGTCAACGACAGCCTCGGGCACTCAGCCGGCGACCGGCTTCTGGTGGAGGTCGCCGACCGGCTGCAGAGCTGCGCCACCGGCCCCGGCGAGGTCGTCGCCCGGCTCGGCGGCGACGAGTTCGTCGCGCTGACCACGGGCCCGGACACCGAGCAGGAGGTCACCGACCTCGCCGTCCGCATCCTCACGGCCCTTTCGGCGCCGATCCGCCTGGAGGGCCGGGAGCTCACGGTCCGGGGCAGCATCGGCATCGTTGAGGGCCGGGCCGGGGAGCGTACCCCCGCCGAGGTGCTGCGCAGCGCCGACATCACCATGTACCGGGCCAAGGCCGCCGGCGGAAATCGCTTCGAGTTCGCCGACGCCGAGGCCGACGCCCGCGCGATCACCCGGCATGGACTGACCAACGCGCTTCCGGCGGCTCTGGAGCGCGGCGAGTTCTTCATCGAGTACCAGCCGCTGGTCCACCTGCGGGACGGCTCGGTGCACGGTGCCGAGGCCCTGGTGCGATGGTCCCACCCGCAGTACGGGGTGCTCGGCCCCGACCGCTTCATCCCGCTCGCCGAACGGACCGGGCTGATCGTGCCCCTCGGCCGGTGGGTCCTTGAGGAGGCGGTCCGCCAGGCCCGCACATGGCAGCGGCAGCACGGGGGCTCCGCCCTGCGGATCAACGTCAACCTGTCGCCGACACAGCTCCACCACCCGGGCCTGGTCGCCGACACCGTCGCGGTGCTGGAGAATTCCGGCCTCGCCCCGGGCGCGTTGTGCCTGGAGGTTACCGAATCGGCCCTGATAGGCGCGGACGACGAACTGCTGGAGCCGCTGCGCCGCCTGGCCGAACTCGGCGTGGACATCGCCCTCGACGACTTCGGCACCGGGTACTCCAACCTGGCCAATCTGCGCCGCCTGCCGGTCAGCGTGCTCAAGCTCGACCGCTCCTTCACTCGGGGGATGCAGCAGCAGCCCGCCGACCCGGTCGACGTCAAGATCGTGGAAGGGATCGTCGCCCTGGCCCACAGCCTCGAACTCGCCGTCACCGTCGAGGGTGTGGAAACCGGTGCACAGGCTGCTCAGCTGCGGGCGCTCGGCTGCGACACCGCCCAGGGCTGGTACTACGCCCGCCCCGGCGCCCCCGACCGCATCCACGCCCTGTCCCTCTCGGACGCGGTGCCCACGCCCTCCTGACCTCTGCCCGGGCCCGCGGCGGCCCGGGCAGGGAGGTTGCTGCGGCGTCCGGCTCCGATGTGCGGCGTCCGCTCAGTCCAGTCCGGCCTCCGTCCCGCTGCCAGGGGTCCGGACGGCTTCGACGACCCTCTGGTATCGCTCGGCCGTGTCGGCCAAGACCCCCGCGGCCACCGAGAGCCGCTCCGCCTCGTACGCGTCGAGCGCCGTCTCCGTGTCGGGCCCGGCGAGAGCGGCGGACAGGGCCCGGCCGAGCGCGGCCGCGTCCTCGATGCCGGTGTTCATGCCCAGCCCGCCCGCTATCGGGTGCACGTGGGCGGCGTCACCGGCGAGCAGGACCCGGCCCTCCCGGATCCGGGTGGCCATGCGGACGTTGACCCGCCAGGAGGAGAGCCAGGTGGGGTCCTGGAGCCGGATGCCCGGTACCCGTGCGCACCGGTCGAAGATCCTCTGGAAGCTCTCCAAGGAGGGCGGCAGCGGTTCGCCGTGCTCGTCCCGCTCGGGCGACGCCTGGAGCTGGAAGGAATCCGTCCCCGGCATCGGGCAGAGCAGCATCCCGCCGCCTTCCGAGGTGAACCACTGGTGCCAGACGTCCCGGTCGATCCCCGGCGCCCTGACGTCGCCTATGACCATGGCCGGCTCCTTCTGCCCGGTCCCCTCGAAGGGGATGCCGAGCAGCTTGCGCGTGGTGCTGCGGCCGCCGTCGCACCCGGCGAGATAGCGGGCCGCGACCACGCTTCCGTCGGCCAGTTCGGCGCGCACCCCTTCCTCGTCCTGGGTGATGCCGACGAGCTCGGCCCCGTACTCCACGCGCACGCCCAGTCCGGCGAGCCGGTCGCGCAGCGCCTCCTCGATCTGCCACTGGCCGATCAGTATGCCGGCGTCCGACGGGGTGGGGGTGTCGTTGATGTGCTCGCCGTCGAAGTACTTGCGCAGGACCACCCCCGCGATGCCGGTGCTGATCAGGGGCTCGGCCAGGCCCAGCTCCCGGAAGATCGCGAGGCTGCCGGACCGGAGCCCCTTGCCCCGGGATTCGCGGTGCGGTTCCGTGCGCCGTTCGATGACGCGGACGGAGCGGCCGCGCAGGGCGAGGTCACAAGCGAGTGTCAGCCCGGTGGGGCCCGAGCCGGCGATCAGTACGTCGGTTGCCGCGGTCGCACAGGTGCGGTTCATCGGAAGTCCTCTCCTCGTCGGTGTTTCAAGGAAAGCCGCTCCCGACAGAAAATGCAACCCGGTTAAAAAACTTACCCGGTCTCATGTGTGTGTTAGGGTGTGCGCATGGAGAACACGACGGGTCTGCGCGAGAGCAAGAAGCTCCGTACGCGCCGCCAGCTGGCGGCCACGGCGCTGGAACTCTTCCTGGAGCGGGGCTTCGACACCGTGTCGGTGGCCGATGTCGCCGCGGCTGCCGAGGTGTCCAAACCCACCCTCTTCCGCTACTTCCCCACCAAGGAGGACCTGCTCCTCGACCGGTTCGCCGACCACCAGGACGAGGCGGCGCGTATCGTCCGCGACCGGCCGGCGGGCCGGTCGCCGGTCCGTGCCGTACACGACCACTTCCTGACGGCCCTCGCCGAGCGGGACCCGATCACCGGGCTCTGCGACCATCCGGAGGTCCTCGCGTTCCAGCGGCTCCTCTACTCCACGGCCAGCCTGGAATCCCGCCTGGCCCACTATGCCGACCGTGAGGTCGAGCTGCTCGCCGCCGCCCTGGAGTCGGAGTCGGCCCCGCCGCTCGCGGCCAGGCTGGCGGCCGTCCACCTCGTGGCGGTCCGCCACGAGCTGGGGCGGGAGAACTGGCAGCGGCTCGATGCCGGGCAGAGCGCCGACGAGGCCCACCCGGCCGCCGTGGCCGACGCCGACCTCGCCTTCGGCATGCTCGCGGACGGCCTCGACCGGCTCCTGCCCGCCGCCCCGCACGTCCCCGCCTGAGGCGATCCGCGCGCAAACATCCGGGCGAGGCCTCCGCCCGCCCCGGCCGCGGGGTCTGCGCCAGGGTCACGCCATCAGCATGCGCTGCAGCTCGCGTGCCGCGCGCGGCGGATCCACATCGGTGCGGTGGGCCAGTGCGATGGTCCGGCGCAGCGGCGAACCGGCCAGCGGCGTGGTCCGCAGGCCCGGGCCCGCGTTGGCCACCACCATCGCCGGGACCACCGCCACGCCCAGACCCGCCCGTGCGAGGCCCAACACCGCGTCCATCTCGCCGCCCTCCACGGTGAAGGTGGGCTCGAAGCCCTCCGCCCTGCAGGCCGCCACGGTGAGCTCGCGCAGGTCATAGCCGTGCCGGAACATCACCATCGGCTCGTCGCGCAACGCGGCGATGGTCAGCTCCCTGCCCCCGCCGGGCGCCGGAAGCTTCGTCGAAGACACCACTACCAGGTCCTCCGTCAGCAGCTCCACGGTCGTCAGGGCCGGTGCGGAGGGTGGTAGCGGCAGCGCGATCAGCGCCAGGTCCAGAGCCCCGCGCGCCAGCTCCCGTACCAGGTCGAGCGAACCGCTCTCCTCGATCAGCAGCTCGATCCCCGGATGCGCGGTGTGGAAGGCCCGCAGCACACCCGGCAGCAAACCCGTGCACACGCTCGGGGTGGCCCCCAGCCGGATCCGCCCCCGTCGCAGCTGCGCCAGTTCCTGCACCTCCAGCCGCGCCGTGTCCGCGTCCGCCAGGATCCGCCGCGCCAGCGGCAGCAGGGTCTCACCCGCGTCCGTCAGCGCGATGTTGCCCCGGGCGCGGCTGAAGAGCTCGGCCCCCAGCTCCCGCTCCAGCGCCTTGATCTGCTGGGAGAGCGATGGCTGGGCCACGTGCACCCGCTCCGCGGCCCGGGTGAAATGCCGGGTCTCCGCGACGGCGACGAAGTAGAGGAGCTGCTGAAACTGCATAGGGCCTGTCTATCAAGATGACCGACATCATGTCTTGGACCTTCCGGGGCTGCCTCCTTACCGTCGAGGGCATGGCTCTGGCACCGCGCACCCGGACGAGCGCCCCCTCGTTCTGGGGCTCCACCATCGGAAAGAAGACCGTCATGGCGGTCTCCGGGCTCATCATGCTCGGGTACCTCGCCGTGCACATGCTCGGCAACCTCAAGATCTTTTTCGGGGCGGACGAGTTCAACGGCTACGCCCACTGGCTGCGCACCCTCGGCTCGCCCTTCCTCCACTACGAGTGGGCCCTGTGGATCGTCCGCGTGGTGCTCCTCGCCGCAGTCGTCGCGCACGCCGTCTCCGCCTACCAGCTCAGCCGGCTCGACATCAGGGCCCGCCCCGTCGCGTACGTCCACAAGCGCCGCCGCGCGAGCTACGCCACCCGCACCATGCGCTGGGGCGGCGTCATCCTCGGCCTGTTCATCGTCTGGCACCTGCTGGACCTCACCACACTCACCGTCAACGAGCGCGCCTGGGCCGGCCACCCGTACGAGAACGTCCTCGCCACCTTCTCCACCTGGTACGGGAACACCATCTACATCGTGGCCATGGCCGCGCTCGGCCTGCACATCCGGCACGGCTTCTGGAGCGCGGCCCAGACCCTCGGTGCCGGCCGGGCCCGGCGCGAGCGGATGCTGAGGACCCTCGCGAACACCTTGGCCTTCGTCCTCTTCGCGGGCTTCGTGTCCGTCCCCGTCGCCGTCATGACCGGAATGGTGAACTGACCGTGAGCAGCTACGCGCACCACACCACCGGCGAGCCCATCGCCGACACCAAGGCCCCCGGGGGCCCCATCGCGGACCGCTGGGACCGGCGACGCTTCGAGGCCAAGCTCGTCAACCCCGCCAACCGCCGCAAGCACACCGTGATCGTCGTCGGCACCGGCCTGGCCGGCGGATCGGCCGGCGCGACCCTCGCCGAACAGGGTTACCGCGTCGTCCAGTTCTGCTTCTCCGACTCCCCGCGCCGGGCCCACTCCATTGCCGCGCAGGGCGGCATCAACGCCGCCAAGAATTACCGCAACGACGGCGACTCGGTGCACCGCCTCTTCTACGACACCGTCAAGGGCGGCGACTTCCGCGCCCGTGAGTCCAACGTGCACCGCCTCGCCCAGATCTCCGTCGAGATCATCGACCAGTGCGTGGCCCAGGGCGTCCCCTTCGCCCGCGAGTACGGCGGCCTCCTGGACACCCGGTCCTTCGGCGGCGTCCAGGTCTCCCGCACCTTCTACGCCCGCGGCCAGACCGGACAGCAGCTCCTTCTCGGCGCCTACCAGGCACTTTCCCGGCAGATCGCCGCCGGCAACGTCGACCTGCACGCCCGCACCGAGATGCTCGACCTGATCGTCGTCGACGGAGTGGCCCGCGGCATCGTCGCCCGCGACCTGATCACCGGCGAGATCTCCACGCACTACGCCGACGCCGTGGTGCTGGCGAGCGGTGGCTACGGCAACGTCTTCTACCTCTCCACCAACGCCATGAACTCCAACGCGACCGCCGTCTGGCGGGCGCACCGGCGCGGCGCCTACTTCGCCAACCCCTGCTTCACCCAGATCCACCCCACCTGCATCCCGCGCACCGGCGACCACCAGTCCAAGCTCACCCTCATGAGCGAGTCCCTGCGCAACGACGGCCGCATCTGGGTTCCCAGGGCCAAGGGGGACACCCGCTCCGCCGCCGACATCCCCGAGGCGGAGCGCGACTACTACCTGGAGCGGATCTACCCCTCGTTCGGCAACCTCGTGCCCCGTGACATCGCCTCCCGGGCTGCCAAGAACGTCTGCGACGAGGGCCGCGGCGTCGGGCCCGGCGGGCAGGGCGTCTACCTCGACTTCGCCGACGCCATCCGCCGCATGGGCCGTGACAAGGTCGCCGAGAAGTACGGCAACCTCTTCGAGATGTACGAGCGGATCACCGCGGAGAACCCGTATGAGGTGCCCATGCGGATCTACCCCGCCGTGCACTACACGATGGGCGGACTGTGGGTCGACTACGACCTTCAGACCACCGTCCCCGGACTGTTCGCGGTCGGCGAGGCGAACTTCTCCGACCACGGCGCCAACCGCCTCGGTGCCTCCGCCCTGATGCAGGGCCTCGCCGACGGCTATTTCGTGCTCCCCTCCACCATCAACGACTACCTGGCCCGTCACCCGCACCGCGACGCCGTCGACGACACCCACCCCGAGGCGGTGGCCGTCGTACGCGAGACCCGCGAGCGGCTGGAGAACCTCCTCGCCGTCGACGGGGACCGCACCCCCGACTCCTTCCACCGCGAGATCGGTGAACTGATGTGGGAGTACTGCGGGATGGCCCGTAGCGAACAGGGCCTGCGCAAGGCGCTGGAGCGCATCCCGCAGATCCGGGAGGAGTTCTGGCGCCGCATCAAGGTCCCCGGGAGCGGAGAGGAGTTCAACCAGTCGCTGGAGAAGGCCAACCGCATCGTCGACTACCTCGAACTCGCCGAGCTGATGTGCCTCGACGCGCTCCACCGCGCCGAATCCTGCGGAGGCCACTTCCGCGAGGAGTCCCAGACCCCGGACGGCGAGGCGGCCCGCCAGGACGAGGCCTTCGGCTATGCCGCCGCCTGGGAGTTCACCGCCACCGGCACCGCCCCCGTCCTGCACAAGGAAGACCTTGTCTTCGAGTACGTCCACCCCACCCAGCGGAGCTACGCATGAAGCTCACCCTGCGCGTCTGGCGCCAGCGCGGCGCCGCCGCCCCCGGCCACATGGCCTCCTACGAGGTCGACGGGATCTCCGAGGACATGTCCTTCCTGGAGATGCTCGACACCCTCAACGAGGACCTCATCCTGCGCGGTGAGGATCCGGTCGCCTTCGACCACGACTGCCGCGAGGGCATCTGCGGTGCCTGCAGCCTCGTCATCAACGGCGACGCCCACGGTCCGGAGCGCACCACCACCTGCCAGCTCCACATGCGGTCCTTCGCCGACGGCGACACCATCGACGTCGAGCCCTGGCGGGCCGCGGCCTTTCCCGTGGTCAAGGACTTGGTCGTCGACCGGGGTGCCTTCGACCGGATCATCCAAGCCGGCGGCTACATCACCGCTCCCACCGGCTCGGCCCCCGAGGCCCACGCCACCGCAGTGCCCAAGGCCGACGCCGACTTCGCCTTCGAGCACGCCGAGTGCATCGGCTGCGGCGCGTGCGTGGCGGCGTGCCCCAACGGCTCGGCGATGCTGTTCACCTCCGCCAAGGTCAACCACCTCAACGTCCTCCCGCAGGGCTCGCCGGAGCGGGAGACCCGCGTCCTGGACATGGTGGCTCGTATGGACGAGGAGGGCTTCGGCGGGTGCACCCTCACCGGCGAGTGCGCCACGGCCTGCCCGAAGGGCATCCCGCTCCCGTCGATCGCCGCCATGAACAAGGAGTGGCTGCGGGCCGTCCGCAAGGGTCCCCGCTGACCCGTCCGGCCGCACCCCACGGCGCAGGAGCCCGGCCGGCCCGGGGTCCTGCGCCGATCGGCTGACCGGGCGGGCGGCTGCCGTGCCGTGCCCCGGCGGCGCCCTGGGCATGGGACACAGTGGCTCCATGCCAGAAGCCGCCGCCAGGACCGGACCACGCCGCAGAGCCGTACTGGCCGCCGCCCTTGCGCCGCTGTCCGCGGCCGGCTGCTCCGACGGGGAAGCGCCCCGCGGCCCGGCACCTGGGCCGCAGACCGCGCACAAGGACGCTGTGATCATGGTCATCCGGCACGCGGAGAAGCCGTACGCCGGGGACTCCGGCTGGGACGAGGACGGCGAGGACGACCCCGGCTCGCTGGCCGGTCGGGGCTGGCGCCGGGCCGAGGAACTGCCCCGGCTCTTCTCGCCGTCCAGGGGCTCCTCGCTGCCCCGACCCGCCGCGGTCTTCGCCGCCGGCGGCAAGGGCGGAGCCCCCGCCCGGTGTCGGCAGACCGTGTCCGCGCTGGCCACCGCACTGCGCACGCCGGTGCGGGCGGAGTTCGCCGTCGGCGCCGAAGCGGCCCTCGCGCACGCCGCGCTGGCCGGACCCATGCCCGTACTCGTCTGCTGGGAGCACGCCGGGATTCCCCGCCTGGTGCGGGCCCTGGGCGCCGGCCAGGTCCTCGGACTTCCAGCGACCTGGCCCGACCGCTACGACCTGGTCTGGCAGTTCACCCGCCGCGGGGGGCGGTGGAGCTTCCGCGAACTGCCCCAGCAGCTCCTGTCCGGTGACGCCTGAGCTTCACGGGTACCGGTACAGCTCGTTCCCGTCGGCATCCAAGGGGAGGACCGGGTCGCCGTTCGGCCCGACCACGAGTACGTCCGCGTGGTGCTGCAGCTCGAACGGCTGGTCGGGCACACTGCTGCCTGTCCAGGGCCGGTCCGCGTACCCGAGCCCACGGTCACGACCGTGACCCTCGCCCCGCGGCTCCAGCCAGTCGCTCCAGCCGTACGGTTCGATGAAGAGCCCCAGCCGTCTCCGGAGCACGCACGCCCCTATCCGGCCGCTCCGGTGCGGTTCGCGAGGGCCCGGGCCAGGTACGGAGCCGTCCGGCTGCCCGGTGAACCGGCCACCTCCTCCGGCGTGCCCGCGGCGATGATCCGGCCGCCGTCCGCGCCGCCGCCCGGACCCAGGTCGATCACCCAGTCCGCGCCCGCCACCACGCCCATGTCGTGCTCCACGACCACCACCGAGTGCCCGGCGTCCACCAGTCCGTGCAGCTGCCGCAGCAGCACGCGCACGTCGGCCGGGTGCAGCCCCGTCGTCGGCTCGTCCAGCAGGTACAGCGTGTGGTCCCGGCGCAGTCGCTGGAGCTCCGTCGCCAGCTTGATCCGTTGCGCCTCGCCGCCCGACAGCTCCGTGGCCGGCTGCCCCAGCCGCAGGTAGCCCAGCCCGATCTCCTCCAGTGCCCGCAGACTGCGCGCCGCCGCCGGGACGTCCGCGAAGAACCGGGCGGCGGACTCCACCGTCAGCGCCAGCACCTCTGCGATGTCCAGGCCCCCGTACCGGACCTCCAGTGTCTCGGGGTTGTACCGCGCCCCGCCGCAGTCCGGGCACGGGGCGTACGTACTCGGCAGGAACAGCAGTTCCACCGAGACGAAGCCCTCGCCCTGGCACGTCTCGCACCGGCCGCCTGCCACGTTGAAGGAGAACCGGCCCGCCCTCCAGCCGCGCGCCCTCGCCTCCGGGGCCTGTGTGAAGAGCCTCCGCACTACGTCGAACAGGCCGGTGTACGTGGCCAGGTTGGAGCGGGGGGTCCGGCCGATCGGCTTCTGGTCCACCTCCACCAACCGCCGTACGGGGAAGCCGGGCCCGGAGATCCGCCCGCCCACCTCCCGGGCCAGTGCCTGGCCCACCAGCGTGGACTTCCCCGAACCCGACGCCCCGGTCACGGCGGTGAACACCCCGAGCGGGAAGGCCACCTCCAGATTGCGCAGGTTGTGCCGGTCCACCCCGCTCAGGAGCACCTCCCCGGTCGGCCTGCGCAGCTCCCGGACGGGCTCCGCCGGCTCCTGCGCCGGGAACAGGTGCCGGGCCGTCGCCGACTCCGCCACGCCGGCCAGGGCCGCGGGCGGCCCGCTGTGCAGCACCCGCCCGCCACGCTCGCCGCCGAGCGGCCCCACGTCCACCAGCCAGTCCGCGTGCCGCACCACGTCCAGATGGTGCTCGACGACGAAGACGGTGTTCCCGGCCTGCTTCAACCGGTCCAGTACGCCGAGCAGGGCCTCGGTGTCGGCCGGATGCAGCCCGGCAGACGGCTCGTCCAGCACGTACACCACGCCGAACAGCCCCGACCGCAGCTGTGTGGCCAGCCGCAGCCGCTGCAGCTCGCCCGCGGACAGGGTCGGCGCGGTCCGGTCCAGGCTCAGGTAGCCGAGGCCGAGTTCCATGACGGGCCCGATCCGCGCACGCAGGTCGTCGGTGAGGACGCGCGCCGCCTCCCCGCCCACGGGCGCGGAGGCGAGCAGGGCGTCCAGATCCGTCAGCGCCAGCGCGGCGAGCTCGGCGATGGTCCGCCCCGCGAAGGTGACGGCGAGGGCTTCCGGGCGCAGTCGGAGCCCCTCGCACTTCGGACACGGCGCGTCGGCGAGGAACGTCTCGGCACGGGCCCGCAGGGTGGCGCTCCTGCTGTCGGAGAAGGTGCGCAGGACGTACCGGCGTGCGCTCATGTACGTTCCCTGATAGGGCCGTTGGATCCGGTCCGCGTCGCGCACCGGGTGTACGGTCACCACCGGCTGCTCCTCGGTGAACAGGATCCACTCGCGGTCCTTCGCGGGCAGCTCCCGCCACGGCCGGTCCACGTCGTGGCCGAGCGTCTCCAGGATGTCCCGGAGGTTCTTGCCCTGCCAGGCGCCCGGCCAGGCGGCGATGGCACCCTCGCGGATCGACAGCCCGGGGTCGGGGACCAGCAGCTCCTCGCTGGTGCGGTGGATCCGGCCGAGCCCGTGGCAGGAAGGGCAGGCTCCGACGGCCGTGTTGGGCGAGAACGCGTCCGAGTCCAGCCGCCGCGCACCCGGCGGATACGTACCGGCCCGGGAGAACAGCATCCGCAGGGAGTTGGACAGCAGCGTGACCGTACCGACCGAGGAGCGCGAGCCGGGTGAGGAGCGGCGCTGCTCCAGCGACACCGCGGGCGGCAGCCCGGTGACGGAATCCACCTTCGGGGCGCCGATCTGGTGGATGAGGCGGCGGGCGTACGGAGCCACGGACTCGAAGTACCGGCGCTGGGCCTCGGCGTACAGGGTGCCGAAGGCGAGCGAGCTCTTCCCGGATCCGGACACCCCGGTGAACACGGTCAGCGCGTCGCGGGGGATGTCCACGTCGACGCCGCGCAGGTTGTGCTCCCGAGCCCCCCGCACCCGTACGCAGGGGTCGTGGCCGTGGTCGGTGCGGGCTTCGGTGGACTGGTGCATTCGCCCCAGTTTACGGGCCCTTGTGGGTGGGGGAGGCCAGGAGTGGGGCCGGGTGGCCGCGCCCACCGTCGAGGATGCCTCAGACAGTCGAGCGGGTTGCGCCCCGGCCCTGTGTCGTTCCGCCCGACAGGCTCCTCGCACCGCTGGTCCGGCTGTCTGCGCTCCCCGATTCCCACCCCGGGGGGCCCGCGATACGGGCCAGGCGCGTGTACGAGTCCAGCAGGGCCGTCCGGTCGTACGTCGAGGTGGTGACCAGCAGCTCGTCCGCCCCGGTGAGTTCTGCGATCTCGGACAGCTCGGCCGCCACCCGGTCCTCCGTCCCGTGGATATGCCCGGCGAGGGCGCGCTCGTACAGGTCCCGCTCCCTCGGGCTCATCTCCAAGGACTCGATCTCCTCGGCCGGACGGAGTGCGGGGAAGCTGCCCCGGGTGCGGGAGTACGCGGTGGACCAGGCCTCCGGGAGCAGGATGCGCCGGGCCTCCTCGGTGGTGGCCGCGACGGCCACCGCGCCCGAGACCACGACGTACGGCTCCGCGGCCCGCGCGGAGGGCCGGAACTCCTTCCGGTAGGCCGTCACGATCCCGGCGACCCGCTCGCGGTCGCGCAGGTCGCCCACGACCAGCGGCAGGCCCGCCCGGGCGGCGATCCCCGCACCCTCACCCGTGGCCAGTACGTACGCGGGTATCCGCAGCCCTTCCGCCGGGCGGGCGTGCACCCCGGGGTAGGCCCGCTGGGTGCCTTCGAACCAGCCGAGGAGCTCGAAGAGCTGCTCCTCGAAGCGGTCGGCGTCCCCGGTGTCCCGGCCCAGGGCGCGCCGGATGCCGCTCGTGAAGCCGACCGAGCGGCCGAGCCCCATGTCGATCCGGCCGGGGAAGAGCGATTCCAGTACGCCGAACTGCTCCGCGACCACGAGGGGCTGGTGGTTGGGCAGCATGACCCCGCCCGTGCCGACCCGGATCCGGTCCGTCGCCCCGGCGACCGCGGCGGCCAGCACGGTCGGTGCCGAGCCCGCGGCGCCGGGCACGCTGTGGTGCTCCGACACCCAGAAGCGGTGGTAGCCGAGCCCCTCCGCTGCCCGGGCCAGCGCGACGGTGTCGCGCAGGGCCTGCGGGGCCGGGTGGTCCTGGCGGGTGCGCGACCGGTCGAGTATCGAGAGTTTTCGGATCACATAGGTCTCAACGCCCGGGGGCCGGGTGGATTCCCGCCGGGGCGGCGCCGGCCCGGCGGGTGCTCTGCTGCCGGCAGGACCCGGCACTAGGCTGGTCGGATGAGCGGGAAGAGTACTCCGCGGCCGCCGCTGGCCGTCTTCGACATCGACAACACCCTGGCCGACACCGCCCACCGGCAGCATTTCCTGGAGCGCCGCCCGAGGGACTGGGCCGGCTTCTTCGGTGCGGCCCCGGCCGATCCGCCGCTCGCGAGGGGGATCGCGCTGGCGGCGCGGAGCTCGGCCGACTGCGAGGTGGTGTACCTGACCGGGCGGCCCGAGCGGTGCCGCGCGGACACGGTGGAGTGGCTCACCCGGCACGGCCTGCCCGAGGGGCGGTTGTGGATGCGCGGCAACCAGGACCGGCGGCCGGCCCGGACGACCAAGCTGGAGGTGCTGGGACGGATCGCGCGCGGCCGCGAGGTGCGCATGCTCGTCGACGACGACGAACTCGTCTGCCGGGCCGCGCGGGCGGCCGGCTTCCGGGTCGTCGTCGCCGACTGGGCGGCACAGGCGCCCGAGCTCACCGCCGGCCAGCAGGTCGAGGGCCGGACCTGAGCGGTCTGCCGCGGGTCGTGCTCGCTGCGCGGGCCGGCCGCCGATGCGGGGGCTCTCGGCCCGGTCCGACCGGCAGCGCCTCCCGTGGGGACGGGGCTCAGTCGTCGCCTTCGAGGCGGAAGCCGACCTTCAGTCCCACCTGGTAGTGCGCGATCTCCCCGTTCTCGATGTGGCCGCGCATTTGGACGACCTCGAACCAGTCCAGGTTCCGTACGGTCCGGCCCGCACGGGCGATCCCGTTGCGAATGGCCTGATCGATGCCCTCTTGAGAGGTGCCGACGATCTCGGTCACCCGGTAGGTGTGGTTGGACATGAGGTCTCCCGACAGTGGGTCGCTTTTGCCTGGTTCTACGGTGCCCCAGTAAGTCCGGCTCCGCGAACTTTGCGTGAACAATCCTGAGCGAAAGACCCTTGACCGGCCTATTGGTCTATGCCAATTTCGAGCCATCTGAGACCGAGCCCCAGAAGGTGACCCTCTTGAAGATGCGCTTCCTCGCCGTGTGCACGGCCCTCGCGGCTGCGACCGCCCTGACGGGCTGCGGCCAGTCGGCCGATCAGGCCGCAGGGCGGCAGAAGGTGACGCTCTGGCTGATGAAGGGCAGTGCCTCGGCGGACTTCATCGACTCGTTCACCACGTCCTTCGAGCAGGAGCACCCCGACCTCGACCTCGATGTCAGGATCCAGGAGTGGACGGGCATCGGAGACAAGGTCAACGCCGTGCTGGATGGCACGAGCACGGAGCCCGCCGACGTGATCGAGGTCGGCAACACCCAGGTCGCGCAGTACATCGAGACCGGCGGCCTCTCCGAACTCACCCTCGAAGGGCTGCGCGAGTGGGGCAGCAAGGACTGGCTCAAGGGCCTCGCCGAGCCGGGGAGCGTCAACGGCGCCCAGTACGGCGTCCCCTGGTACGCCGCCAACCGTGTGGTCGTCTACCACAAGGACCTCTTCGCGAATGCCGGGATCAAAACCCCGCCCAAGAACCGCCAGGAGTGGATCCAGGCCACCCAGAAGCTCGACAAGGGCGACCAGCAGGGCATCTACCTGGCGGGCCAGAACTGGTACGTCCTCGCCGGCTTCATCTGGGACGAGGGCGGCGAGCTCGCCGTCGAGACGGGCGGCAAGTGGGTCGGCACCCTCGACGACGACAAGGCCCTGGCCGGCATGGAGTTCTACAAGCAGCTCCAGGCCCTCGGCGACGGCCCGAAGGCCGCGGACGAGGAGACGCCCCCACAGGCGCAGGTCTTCGCCCGCGGCCAGGTCGCGCAGATCATCGCCCCGCCCGGCCAGGCCGCCGAGATCGAGGCGGCCAACCCCGAGCTCAAGGGCAAGCTCGGCTTCTTCCCGATCCCCGGCAAGACCTCCGACAGGGCCGGATCCGTCTTCACCGGCGGTTCCGACCTGATCATCCCGGAACGGACCGGGCACCGGAAGGCGGCCGTGGCGGTGGTCACCGCCCTGGTCAGCGAGAAGTGGCAGACCGCGCTGGCCCGCACGATGAGCTACGTACCGAACAAGACCACCCTCGCGCACCTGGTCGAGGGCGACGAGGGCGCCACCAGCATGGCCCCCGGCGCCGCCCAGGGCAGAGCCACCCCGACCTCCGCCCGCTGGGCCGAGGTCGAGGCGAAGAACCCGATCAAGCCCTACATGACGGCCGTGCTCACCGGACAGGACCCCCGGCAGGCCGCCCGGACGGCCTCCGCGGAGATCGGCCGCGTCCTCAGCTCCGACCGCTGATCCAGGCGCCCTCGGGGCGTGGTACCGGCGAGTTCGCCGTTCGCACACCCGAGGGCCGCAGAGCGGTCACGTCGAATCCAGCCGGTCACGGAAGAAGTAGAGGAGCCAGGCCACCCCGGCCGGCCTGGCCCTCCGTGCCCGGTTCAGGAGCCGCCATGACCATCGCACCCCTGTCCCCTTCCCTCTCCACGGCGCCCGCCTCCCCCCTCCTCGCCCCCGAGCCCGCCCCGGCCAAGGCCGCCGCCCCCGGCCCCCACTACACCGTTCGCCTGGCCCGCGACGAGGACGAGGTGAGGGCCGCCCAGCGCCTGCGCCATCAGGTCTTCGCAGGCGAGCTCGGTGCCCGCCTCGACGGCCCCGAGCCGGGCCTCGACGCCGACGCCTTCGACGCCTACTGCGACCACCTCCTCGTCGTCGACGAGGAGGCCGAGCAGGTCGTCGGCACCTACCGGCTGCTGCCCCCCGAGCGCGCCGCCGTCGCGGGCCGGCTCTATTCCGAGGGAGAGTTCGACCTCTCCGCGCTCGCGCCGATCCGCCCCGACCTCGTCGAGGTCGGCCGCTCCTGCGTGCACCCCGACCACCGCAACGGCGCCGTCATCGCCCTCATCTGGGCCGGTCTCGCCCACTACATGGACCGCACCGGACACAACTGGCTCGCCGGCTGCTGCTCGATACCGCTCGCCGACGGCGGCGTCCTCGCCGCGGCCACCCGCGAGCGCGCCCTCACCCGCAGCCCCGCACCCGAGGAGTACCGGGTCACCCCGCACGTCCCGTGGAAGCCCGAAGGCATCGCCTTCCCGGACCGCATGGAACTGCCACCGCTGCTGCGCGGCTACCTGCGCCTGGGCGCCTGGGTCTGCGGCGAGCCCGCCTTCGACGCCGGGTTCGGATGCGCCGACCTGTACGTCCTGCTCTCCCTGCGCCGGACCAACCCGCGCTACCTCAAGCACTTCCGTTCGCTCATCCCGGGCGCATGAGCGTCTGGCTGCCCACCTCGCCCTGCACCCCCGAGGCCTGCGCCGGCCACGAGGGGCGCACCGCGAGCCTTCCGCACGCGGTGCTGCGGCTCACCGGCGCCGTGGCCCTGATCCTGCTGGGGATCCTGGGCGCCCCGCCGGTCCGGCTGCTGCCGGCCGGCCCCCGGCACGCGGTGATACGCGCCTGGTCGGCCGCGCTGGTGCGCGCCTTCGGCATACGGATCAGCGTGCACGGCAGCGCGGGCCGGCGCGGCGGCCGCCTGCTCGTCGCCAACCACATCTCCTGGCTCGACATCCCGCTCGTCGCCGCAGTCCTGCCCAGCCGGATGCTGGCCAAGAGCGACATCCGGGCCTGGCCCGTTCTCGGCCGCCTCGCCGCCCGGGCCGGGACCCTGTTCATCGAGCGCGACCGGATCCGCGCACTGCCCGCCACCGTCACCACGATGACCCGCGCGCTGCTCGCCGGCGACCGCGTCACCGTCTTCCCCGAGGGCTCCACCTGGTGCGGGCGCGCCCGGGGCCCCTTCCGCCGGGCCGCCTTCCAGTCCGCATTGGACGCGAGGGTCCCCGTACAGCCCGTGCATCTCGCCTACCTCCAGGCCGACGGCACTCCGGCCGGCGCGCCCGCCTTCGTCGGGGACGACCCGCTCACCGCCTCGCTGTGGCGGATCGCCCGCGCCCGCGGGATCCGGGCCGAGGTCACGCTGCTGCCGCGGATCCCGCCGGGCCGGTACACGGACCGGCGGGACCTCGCTGCGGCGGCCCAGCGGGCCGTGGCCGGCCGTGCTCCGGAGGCGACACGGCCGGCCACGCCCGATCAGGCCCGGCCCACCGGCCCGTCGGCGACCGACAGGGACAGCGCGAAGCGGCCGGCCGCGTCCGTCCACCACTGGGTCAGCTCCAGTCCGGCCGCGGCCAGCTCCTTGCGCACGCCCTCCTGACGGAACTTCGCCGACACCTCCGTCAGGATCTCCTCACCCTCCGCGAAGGCGACCACCAGATCCAGGTCCCTGACCTTCACCGTCAGCTCTGACCGGGCCCGCAGCCGCATCTCGATCCACTCCTGCTCCCTGTTCCACACCGCCACGTGCTCGAAGTCGGCGGTGTGGAAATCGGCGTCCAACTCCCGGTTGATGACCGCCAGCACGTTCTTGTTGAACTCGGCCGTCACCCCCCGGGCGTCGTCGTAAGCCGTCACCAGCACGGCCTCGTCCTTGACCAGGTCCGTGCCCATCAGTAGCGCGTCCCCGGGCGACAGCATCGCCCGCACGGACGCCAGGAACACCGCCCGCTCCGGAGGCAGCAGGTTTCCGATGGTGCCGCCCAGGAACACCACCAGCCGCGGGCCGGGGGAGTCCGGCAGCTCCAGCGCACGGGTGAAATCGGCCAGCATGGCGTGCACCCGCAACCCCGGATGGTCGGCGAGCAGTGCGGTGGCCGCCCCCCGCAGGGCGCTCTCGCTCACGTCCACCGGTACGTACATCTCCAGCGCGGGCATCGCCTCGATCAGGTGCCGGGTCTTCTCGGAGGAACCGGACCCCAGCTCGACCAGGGTACGGGCGCCGCTCCCCGAGGCGATCTCCCGAGCCCGCTCCAGCAGGATCTCGCGCTCCGCACGGGTCGGGTAGTACTCGGGCAGCCGGGTGATCTCCTCGAAGAGCTCACTGCCCCGCGCGTCGTAGAACCACTTGGGCGGCAGCACCTTGGGCGTACGGGTCAGCCCTTGCAGCACGTCCGCGCGCAGTGCGGTCTCCGCAGCGTCCTCGTCGAGGGTCCGGGTCAACTGAAAGCTGTTCACGTGCGGTTCTCCTTGAGCGGGGTCAGGCGGACCCGCGAACGGGTGGCGGTCAGCAGGGTCCGGTCGGGCACTTCGCACCACCGGGAGTCGTCGTCGTACGGCTCGGACGCCACCACGGTGCGCCCCGCCCCCGGATCGGCCAGATACCAGAGCGAATCGCCCCAGGCCGTCGCGGCGATCGCCGCGCCGTCGGTGAGCAGCAGGTTCAGCCGGGAGCCGGGCGCGACCGAGGACAGCTCCCGCACGGGCTCGGCGAGCGCCGTGCCGAGGTCGTCCCCGGCCCGCAGCCGGCGCCGTACCAGGGCCCAGACCAGCGCCGAATCCGTACGGGCCGCCAGCTGGAGCAGTTCCTCGGGCGGCAGCGCCGCGGCGACCGGGGCCGCCGACGTGGGCCAGCCGGGCACCGCGCCGTTGTGGCTGAAGAGCCACGGCCCGTCCGTGAACGGGGCGGCCGCGGCCTCCCCGTCGGCCCCGGCCAGGGTGGCGTCCCGTACGGCGGCCAGCAGGGCCCCGCTGCGTACCACCCGGGCGAGGTCGGTGAGGGCCAGGTCGCCCCAGATCGGCCCGGCGCGGCGGTAGCGGGCGGGTACCGGGTCGCCCTCGGCGTACCAGCCGATGCCGAACCCGTCGGCGTTGACCGTGCCGTGCTGCTGGCGGCGCGGCTCCCAGGACTGGCGCACCAGTGAGTGCTCGGGCTCGCTCAGCAGCCTCCCGAGCGCCACCACCGGACCGAGATAGGCGAGATGACGGCACATCAGACGTCCCTCGCGGTGCGGAATCCGGAGAAGATCTGCCGGCGCACCGGCAGGTCCCAGTTGCGGAAGGTGCCCCGGCAGGCCACCGGGTCCACCGCGAAGGAACCGCCCCGCAGCACCTTGTGTTCCGGGCCGAAGAACACCTCCGAGTACTCCCGGTAGGGGAAGGGGCGGAAGCCCGGATAGGGCAGGAAGTCGGACGCCGTCCATTCCCAGACGTCGCCGATCAGCTGGCGCACCCCGAGCGGGGACGCCCCGGCCGGGTAGCTGCCCGCACGGGACGGGCGCAGATGCCGCTGCCCCAGGTTGGCGTGCACGGGGGTCGGGTCGCCGTCGCCCCACGGGTAGCGGGCCGAGCGGCCGGTCGCGGGATCGAAGCGGGCCGCCTTCTCCCATTCCGTCTCGGTGGGCAGTCGGCGCCCCGCCCAGCGGGCGTAGGCGTCCGCCTCGTACCAGCTGACGTGCAGAACCGGTTCTTCATCAGGGACGGGCTCGGTCACCCCGAAACGGCGGCGCAGCCACTGCCCGCCCTCCCGGTACCAGAAGAGCGGCGCCTCGATGGAGTGCCGGCGGACCTGCTCCCAGCCTGCCGCCTCCCACCAGCGGGGTTCGCGGTAGCCCCCGTCGGCGATGAAGGCGCGGTACGCCGCGTTCGTCACCGGCAGCGTGTCCATCCAGAACGCCGCGGTCTCCCGCTCGTGTGCCGGCCGTTCGTTGTCGAGCGCCCAGGGCTCGGCGGACGTGCCCATCGTGAAGGGGCCCGCGGGTATGAGGACCTCGGCGGCGGCAGGAGGGGCGTAGGGGGCGTCCGGCTCAGGGGCGGTCAGCACGGGTGCGCCCCGCCGGAGTTGATGGGTGATCAACATGGTCTCGTCGTGCTGCTGCTCGTGCTGGGCGATCATCCCGAAGGCGAAGCCGTCGTCGAGCAGCGCACTGCCCTCCAGCGGGGTGCTCTCCAGCAGGTCGAAGACCCGGCCGCGCACCTCGGCCGCGTACCGGCGGGCCTGCTCGGGCCCCAGCAGCGGCAGCTTCGGACGCTCGGCGCGCGGATGCTCGAAAGCGTCGTAGAGGGGGTCGATCTCCGGGTGCATCGACTCGCGTCCGGCCACCCGCCGGAGCAGCCAGAGCTCCTCCTGGTTCCCGATGTGCGCCAGGTCCCAGACCAGCGGCGACATCAGGGGAGAGTGCTGGGCGGTCAGGTCGGCGTCGGTCACCGCGTCAGTGAGCGCCGCCGTCCTGGCCCGCGCGGCCGTCAGTGAGGCGGCCGCCCGTTCCCGCAGCCCGGGGTGGGATTCGGTGGTCACCTCAGGTCCTCCTTCCCTTCGGGCCGCAGCTGCGGCGGTTCGTCACCCGGACATCGGCCGCGCCGCACGAAGCGTTCGTTGAAGGCGCCGACGGCGTCCCGGACGTGCGTGGTCGCGCCGAGCCGGGGCAGTGCCTCCGCGGCCGCGCGGAAGCAGGTCTTGGCGGCCGCCCGCAGCTCGGGATCGGCCAGGCCGTTGCGGGCGGCGGACCGCCACAGCGGGTTGCGGGGCGCGGGCTGCGAGCCGTAGGAGTCGGCCAGTGCCTTGGTCACCCGGTAGGCGGTCTCGGCGGCCTCCGGGTCGTCGAACAGCGCGTGTACGACGGCCACCGGTACCAGCCAGCCGTCGTCGCCGGGCTGTGCGTCGATCATGCGCAACTCCATGTGACCGCGCGGTCGCACGGGCGGGAACAGCGTGGTGAGGTGGTAGTCGAGATCCTCGGCGGTGGGGGCCCGCAGGGCCTGGTTCCCGTCGCCCGCGCGCAGCCAGTCGCGGAAGGTCGTCCCGCGCGGGACGCCCCACGCCTCGCCCTCCTGCGACCGTACGCACATCACCTCGGTGTCCAGTGCCTGGCGCACCCAGCCGTCCCGTGGATCCGCCTCCAGCGGCGGGGCGAGCGTGCGCCGGCTGTCCAGGTCGTTCCAGATCCCCTGCCGGGAGCAGCGCCATCCGGCATACGGGCCTTCGTGCGCGGGGGAGTTGGCGAACGCTGCCACCAGGACCGCGCCCAGCAGGTGGGCGAGGCGCCAGCGCCGGCCGTGGCCGAGCACGCCGGGCTCCTCGTGGCCGGCGTCCACGCAGACCTGCACGGAGGCGGAGGCGCACATCATGGTGCGGCCGGCCGGGCCGGTGCGGTCGAAGTAGGCCTCCATCGCGTCGTAGCGCGGGCTGTTCAGCAGCCGGTGGTACGGGAGGCGGGGATCGCGACCGAGGCCGTGCAGGATGAGCCCCTGCTCCCGCAGGGCGGCCCGGACGGCGGTGAGGTCGTCCTGGAGGAGGCCGACGCAGCCGGTGAGGGAGGTGGCGGGGGCCGAGCTGAGCTCCAGCTGGCCGCCGGGTTCGACGGTCACCCGCGAGTTCAGGGCCAGTGCGCGGGCCGCGGCGTGAGCCGCTCGGAGCCGTTCGGGTGTCACGCGCAGTCCCGGCCGCTCGGCGTCCAGGACCAGCCATTCGAGTTCGGCGCCGATGAGGCGGGGGGGACCGGTCTTGAAGCAGATTCCGTGGATCAGGTGCTCCGCCTCCGTCTCGCTGATCGCGGGCGAGGGGGGAGTGTCAGGCATGGGCGGGGGAACGGGTGGGTCGAAGGGCATGACCGGGTCCTCTTCTCCTGTCGTCGGCCGTGACATCACCCGTGTCTACCCCTCCTCCGGGCACAAAACCCATTGCCGCCGGGGAACGGGCTTGCACAGGATGGCGGCGTGAGCAGCAGATTGCGCGAGATCGCGCGGGAGAACGCGGAAATCCTGGCGTCCGGCGGTTACCGGACGCGGTCGGGGCGGCAGGTTTCGCTCGCCGCCGCCCTGGCGGACGCCAAGGCGGGAACCAGGATATATGGACCGAACCAGGTCATTCCAGGCGAAGGGCTGGTGGGTGGAGGCCTGGCGACGGCCGTCGAGGTCACGGGGGAGAGCAGTACGGTCGCGGCCCGTAGGCTCGCGGAGGGTGCTCCTGGGGACCCGGAGGCGGGGTCGGCCGGGGCGTCGGTGGCGGTCCTGAACTTCGCCTCGGCCCGAAATCCCGGGGGCGGCTACGTCCGCGGGGCCAAGGCGCAGGAGGAGGCTCTGTGCCGTGCGTCCGCCCTGTACGAGACGCTGCTGGAGGCCGCGGAGTACTACGAGGTGCACCGCGCGGAAGTCAGCACCTTCTACACCGACCGGGTGATCCACTCGCCCGGGGTGCCGGTTTTCCGCGACGACCGGGGCGAACTGATGGAGTCGCCGTTCCTGGCCGGTTTCCTGACCTCGCCCGCCCCGAACGCGGGCACGATCCTGCGGCAGGAGCCGGAGCGGGCCGCCGAGATCCCCGCGGCGCTGGCCCGGCGCGCGGAGCTCGTCCTGGAGGTGGCGGCGTCGCACGGGTACCGGCTGCTGGTGCTGGGGGCCTGGGGGTGCGGGGTGTTCCGCAATGACCCGGCCGAGGTGGCCGAGGCCTTCCGCGGGCTGCTGGCGGGCCGGTTCGCGGGGACCTTCGATCGGGTGGTGTTCGCGGTGCTGGACCGCAAGCCGGACACCCGGGAAGCCTTCGAGCAGGCCTTCGCGGACTTCGCTGCCTGACGCCGGGGAGCCCCGGCGTCCACCGGAACGGGCGGCCGGGCCGCCAGAGCCGCCGCGGGTGCCGCCGGGTCGGGAGCCCGCCGGCCCGGCTGTGCCGTTGAGCCGCTGCGGCCGGGCCGCGGTCGCCAGGCGGTCGCCGGCCCCGCCGTGGCGTGGGCCCGCCGGTTCGGAAAGGCCGCCGGGCGGCGGGTGCCGCGCAGCCGGGACGGTTCGCCGTCCCGGCCCGGTGCGTTCCCGCGGCTACTGCCAGCCGTAGCGCTCGCGCAGCCGGTTCACCACGAGTCCGAAGCGTCCCCGGTCCAGCGCGCAGGCCTCCCGCCGCATCCCCGACTCGTGCACCCGCAGCACCCGGTCGACGTCCACCCACGACTCCCGACCCGCGCTGTCCCACGGGCCCGTCCCGATCGGCACCCACTCGTGGTCGTGGTCGTGCCGCTTGCTGGACAGCTGTACGGCGAACAGCGTCGGGCCGCCCGGCTCGCGGGCCACGACCAGCACCGGCCGGTCCTTGCCGCGGCCGTCGTTCTCCTCGAAGGGCACCCAGGTCCACACGATCTCGCCGGGGTCGGGGTCGCCGTCGGGATCCGGGGCGTACTCGGTCCGTACCGGCCCGAGGGCGCGCGGATCGGCCTCCGTGGTGGCGGTGGCGCCGTCGCGGCCCGGTTGCTCCGTGTAGCCGTTGCTGTGCTGTGAAAGTGCCGTCATTGCGGGGAGGTTACTGGTTCCTCGGCGTGAAGGACAGCCGCGGGGGGTCACGCTCCGCATCCGTCGCCCGTGCCGCTGGCGGAACCGCTGTGCGCAGCTGTGGCGAGAAGCGCGCCGTCCGAGGGATCGTGCGCCCGGTTCACCGTGGGGTTGCGCCGCGAACCACCGGCTTGACACAACGGTGTCGATGTCAGCTCCGGGGCCGGGCTTCGACCGGTGAGAGACGGTCGTTGGCGGTCGGCAGCAGCGCAGAGGACGGCAGAGGGCTGAGCACGTTGCGCCGCCACGTCGCGACGAGGATCACGGGGATCAGCACGAGCGAGAACCGTCCCATGAAGAGGGTCACCGGCTCCGTCTCCAGCAGAGCAGGGAGGGCGAAGTAGGCGAACATGAGCCCGACCGTGAGGACGAGGACGAGGGCTCTGGCGATCCGCTCCGGCTCGAATCGGCAGGTGCCCAGCGTGTACGGCAGGATGTCGCGGTAGAGGTCGGTGATCGCCCAGATGACGCCCCACGTGCCGACGACGAAGATCCACCACCGAGACATTCCGCTCGCCAGGACGAAGTGCGTCACATCGCCGTCGGGTGCGAAGTTCCGCATGGGAACGTAGTCGTAGAGGTTCGCCAGGCTGCTGAAGAAGTACCAGAACAGCACGTACAGGACGACCGGGCGTCGGGCCAGCCAGGTTCGCTTCACGAGCCCGAAGCGAACGAGCAGGTAGGGCAGCAGGTTGCCGATGCCGAGGCCCGCGAACGCCACGACCGCGACCTGCGTGTTCTTTCCCGCGGCCAGCGCGGCGCTGTAGTCGACGTTCTCGTCGATGTGCGCGAGGAGCGTGATGTTCCAGAGGCTGCTCCCTCCCCAGTCGATGTTGCCCGGCTCGTTCTTGATGCCCAGCGTCCAGGCCGTCACCGAGTGGGAGAACTCATGGGGGAGGACCGCGAGATAGTGCGTCAGCACGAAGATCAGAGGTGTGAGGCCGGTGAGCCACCACACCAGTCGTGAGTCCGTTCGGGTTCTCGTCTCCACCTTGACACCTCACACCTGGACGATGCGCAGCCTTCCTGCCACCGCCGTCCCCGAGCCGCCGGGCCTTGCCGGCCCGCGTCGGTCCGGGCGGGGACAGGCAGGGCAGGTCAGGCCGTGCTCGCCTCGTGCTGCGCTCCGGTGCACAGCGCCCAGACGACGAGGATGTTGACCGCGATGAGGACCAGAGCCCACAAGGGGTAGTACGGCAGCCAAAGGAAGTTGGCGAACGCGCCCAGGCCGGCGATCGTGATGCCGAGATAGCGGGCCCACAGGGCGCCGCTGAAGAGGACGGCGCAGCCGGCCGCCATCAGGGCGATGCCCAGGATGAGGTGCACCCAGCCCCAGCCGGTCAGGCTGAACTCGAACACGTAGTGGCGGGTCACGACGAACAGGTCGTCGCTGGCGAGTGCGGCGATCCCCTCGAAGAACGCCATCAACCCGCCGAAGATCATCAGGGCCGCCGCCAGGACGGTTCTGCCCGACGTGGCCGCGTTCCACGGGTCCGGATGGGTGCGGGCCGTCTGCGGCCTGCCGGCGTCAGTGGCCATTGCGAACTCCTCCGGTGGCAGGGCCGGCCGGGCGGGGTCGGAACCGGCGGGATTCCCCCCTTCAGCGTGTCACGGGGACTCACCCCCGGCATTCCGGCCCGTCCGTGTCCGCCCGTTCCCGCCGCGTGCCGCCTCAGCCCGGTCGCCGCGCCGCCCAGTTCTCCGCCGCCTCCAGCTGCGCCGCCAGCCCCAGCAGCATCGGTTCCGAGTCCGCAGGGCCGAGGAACTGCGCGCCCATCGGCAGCCCGTCGTCCGTCAGCCCGGCCGGGACGTTCACCCCGGGCCAGCCCAGGACGTTCCACGCCCAGGCATAGGGGCAGGCGGCGATCATCGCCCGGTCCGTGGCCATGGCCCCCATCCCGGCCAGCGCGCCGATCCGCAGCGGGGGAGTGGCCGTCGTCGGGGTCAGGACCACGTCGAAGCGCCCGAAGATCTCGCCGACCCGCCTGCGCAGCAGGGCCTCCGCCCGGCGGGAGACCCGCAGCGGCAGACCGCCCAGCAGTCGGCCCGTCCGCACGGCCCCGTGCGTACGCGGATCCAGCAGCGCCGGGTCCGGCATCCGCGCGGCCCAGTCGCGTACGCCGCTGGTCGCGCGGGGTACGAAGGTCAGGCCGATCGGGCCGTAGCGGGGGTCCTCCGGGATCACCTCGTGGCCCAGCGACTCCAGCCGGGTGGCCAGCCGCTCCACGGCGCACCGCACTTCCGGGTCCAGTGACGTGGGCGTCGCGGTGAAGGGCATGCCGAAGGACAGGGCGATCCGCAGCCGGCGCGGGGGGCGCCGGGCCGCCTCGACCGCGCAGATGCGCGCCGGGCGGTGCAGGTCCTCGGGATGCGGTCCGCTCGCGGCGTCCAGCAGCAGTGCCGCGTCCGCGACCGTGCGGGCCAGCACGCCGTTGACCGTGAGCCCGTTGAAGGACTCCGGTTCCGGCCAGGTGGAGATGCGTCCGCGCTGCGGTTTCACCCCGACCAGATGGGTCCAGGCGGCCGGGATCCGCACCGACCCGGCCCCGTCGGAACCGAGCGCGGCCGGAACCAGGCCCGCCGCCACGGCGGCCGCCGAGCCGCCCGAGGAACCACCGGGCGTGTAGGACCGGTTCCACGGATTGCGGGTCGCACCGAAGGCTCCGCCTTCGGTGAAGGGCCACTGGCCCAGCTCCGGCGTCTGGGTCTTGCCGACGATGACCGCCCCGGCCGCCCGCAGCCGGCGCACCGCCTCGCTGTCGGCGGTCTTCGGGGTGAAGGATCCGGCGCAGCCGAACGCCGTCGGCTCACCGGCCACGTCCATGTCGTCCTTCACCGCGATCGGCACGCCCAGCAGCGGCAGCCGTTCGCCGGCGGCGAGCCTGCGGTCGGCCGCGTCCGCTTCGGCGAGCGCGGCTTCGGCGCGCACGGTCCGGAAGGCGTTGAGCTCGGGCTGTGCCGCGGCGATCCGACGCAGCACCTGCTCGGTCAACTGCCGTGCCGAGAGGTGTCCTTCCGCGAGCGCGGCGGCCGTCTCGACCAGTCCGCCGGCCGTCGCCGGCTTCTCCGTGCACTGGGCCGGCGCCGCCGCCGCGGCTGGACCCGAGGACTCCGACATCGTGAACCACTCCCCCCATTACCGATCGGTAGGGAGACGGTATCGGGGAGGGGGAGCCGCGTCATCCGTCAGAGCGGGTGCGCACCTTTCCCGAAGCGAGGTTTCGTCCGGTATGGCCGCGAGCGGGGTTGGCGACCTCGTCGTGGTCGAAGCCGATCCGGTTCCGCGGCGTTGATGTGCTGGGGAGCGCAGGCCGGGACGTCTGGGCATCCGTCAGGTCCGGAAGGGTGAGGGGCCGCCACCAGGTGGCGGCCCCTCGCGCGAAAGGAGGGCTCCGATGTCGGTGACGGCAGGTCAGGAGCCGGTGGCGCGGGCCGATCCGGTGCTCGCACCGCTGGTGTCGCCCAGGAAGCAGGTGACCTCACGGTCACCGAGGGCCCAGGTGGCGGGCTGCGGGAAGTAGTAGTAGATCTCCAGCTCCTCCGAGAGCTTGGGGTTCTTGCCCACGTAGTCCGTCAGCAGCGTGCCGGAGCACTTCTCCTCGGCGAGCGCGGTGACCTTCTCCGTACCCGGGTACGCCCCGTCGTCGAGGTTGAAGACCGCGTACGCCTCGCCCTCGTGCGGCTGGTCGCAGGGCAGCACCCGCACCGAGAAGGAGGCCTGGCCGCCGTCCTCGTCCTGGTAGTCCGCCAAGTCGCCGCCGGTGTTGAAGCAGTCCCCCTTGCGGATGTCGCTCACCTTGCTGGAGCCCGCGTCGGTGACCTGCCCGCTGGTGTCGCGCTTCGGCGAGGGGCCGTCGTCCAGCGCTCCGGAGATGCCGAGCACCAGGAGGATCCCGTAGAACGCGATGGTCGCGCCGTGGATGACGATCGCCGCCACGGCGAAGCCCTTGCCCTTCTCACCGCGCTTGCCGATCTGGGAGAGGGCGACGATGCCGAGGATCAGGGGGACCAGCGGGATGGCGCACACGAGGGACATGACGAACGCGACGATGGCCAGCGCGTTGTTCTTCTGGGGTGCCTGCGGCGGATACCAGCCCTGCGGGCCGCCGTACGGTCCGGGCTGTCCCGGCTGTCCGTACGGTCCCTGCTGCGGGTACGGCTCGTGGGACGGCGGGGGACCCGGAGGTATGGACATGCGCGGGGAGCTCCTTGCTCTGAGGTGGGACGCCCACGGCGGGGCGGTGACGGGCGGCCGCCCGGGAAGGCAGGCTCGATGGTCGCACGAGCCTCGGACATGCTGGGCCCCGGTCCCCCTGGAGGGGCCGCGAACCCGTCGAAGCCGTCGTGGCGGGCGGTGCGGTCGGTGCATGCGGCCGAACCCGCCCCGAAGCCGGGGCGCTTGGTGATCCGCGCCGGCGCCGGTGCGACGACGCGGGCGGCATCGGCTCGGGACGCGACGCGGTGGTGGCACGTGTCGGCGGCTCGCGCGGGCACGGGGGCGGCATGCCTTTCCGGCCATCCCGTGGAAACGGGGCCCGTCCGTTCTGGGAGGATGCCACGGCAATGTCTCAGTCATCGAAGTCGCCGGACCTGCCGGCCCCCGTTCCCACCAGCGCCGACGTGGCCCGACGTGCGGGCGTCTCGCGCGCGACGGTCTCGTACGTGCTGAACAACGCCGAGGCCGTACGGATCAGCGAGCCCACCCGCCGCAAGGTCCGCGAGGCGGCCGAGGAGCTCGGGTACGTCCCGCACGCCGCCGCCCGCAGCCTGCGCGCCGGACACACCAGGATCGTGCTGCTGCCCACCCCGAACGTGCCGGTCGGCCCGCTCTACAGCACCTTCCTCAACGAACTGCAGTGGGCGCTGCGCCGGCTCGACTACACCGTCGTGCAGTACGGGAGCCTCGGGCTCAGCGGGGACGAGGCCGTCCGGGCCTGGGCGGAACTGCGGCCGGTGGCGGTCATGTCCCTCGGTGAGATCACGCTCTCCGCCCACAACGTCGCCACCCTCAAGCGGGCCGGAACCCGCGCCGTGATCACGATGGGCCCGACCGGTGTGCCCGGGGCGCACGCGCTGGTCATGGACCAGCGGGAGGTCGGCGCCCGTGCCGCCGCGCACCTGGTCGAGCGGGGCCGCCGGCGGATCGGCGTGGTGGTCCCGCGGGAGGAGGGGTTGGAGCTGTTCTCCGCGCCACGCCTGGCCGGAGCCCGAGGCGTGCCGGGCGCGGAGGTCGAGGTCGTGCCGATGGCGTACTCGGAGGAGTCCGCCGCGGAGCTTGCCGCCCGATGGCGGGGGCTGCGGCTGGACGCGGCGTTCGCGTACAACGACGAGTACGCGATGCTGCTGATGCGGGCCCTGCAGGACGAGGGGCTGCGGGTCCCCGACGAGGTGGCCGTCATCGGTGCCGACGACCTGCTCATCGGAAGGCTGCTGCGGCCCCGGCTGAGCACGGTGCGGATCGAGATGCCGACCGGCGACCACCTGGCGTCGCTCGTCGACCACGCGGTGCGCGAGCCGTCCGAGGTCACGGAGCGGCACGGTCTGATGGCCGCCGAGGCCGTCCACCGCGAGTCGACCTGACCCCGTGGAGCCGCGGGCCGGGCGGGCGTGACCGGGGTGGCCGTTGACAGGCGGTGACCTGCGGACGGAGACTGCGGCGGCGCGCCCCACCGGGCGTGACCGGCGGCGTGCCCCGGTGCCCACACCGGCACCGGTGCGCCGGCGCCCGTACGGATCCGCCCAGGAGAGACCCCATGAGCATCCGCACCGTCCGCGACGTCTACGTGGTCGACGCCGTACGCACCCCGATCGGCAAGTTCGGCGGCGCCCTCGCCGGTGTCCGCCCGGACGACCTGGCCGCCCACGTGGTGCGCGCACTGGTGGACCGTACGCCCGACCTCGATCCGGCACGGATCGACGACGTCGTCTTCGGGGACGCCAACGGGGCGGGCGAGGACAACCGCGACGTGGCCCGGATGGCGGTCCTGCTGGCGGGCCTGCCCGTCACCGTTCCCGGCGTCACCGTCAACCGGCTCTGCGGATCCGGCCTGGAGGCCGTGATCCAGGCCGCCCGTACGATCGCGCTCGGCGACGCCTCCGTGGCCATCGCGGGCGGTGTCGAGTCGATGAGCCGCGCGCCCTGGGTGGTCCAGAAGCCCGAACGGGCCTTCCCCGCCGGGCACCAGCAGATGTGGTCCACCACATTGGGCTGGCGGATGACGAACCCGCGGATGCCCGCCGAGTGGACCGTCCCGCTCGGTGAGGGCGCCGAACTGATCGCGGACAAGTACGCCGTCACCCGCGAGGCACAGGACGCTTTCGCGCTGGAGAGCCACCGCAAGGCCGCGGCCGCCTGGGCCGCAGGCCTGTACGACCGCGAGGTCGTGCCCTACGAGGGTGTGGACCTGGCACGGGACGAGTGCATTCGCGAGGGCTCCACGCCCGAGGCGCTGGCCAAGCTCAAGCCCGCCTTCCGGACGGACGGCCGGGGCACGGTCACGGCCGGCAACGCCTCCCCGCTCAACGACGGCGCGGCCGCGCTGCTGCTGACCGACGAGGCGGGCCTGGCCGCCACCGGCCGTGAGCCGCTCGCGCGGATCAGCGCCTCCGCCGTCACCGGGATCGAGCCCCAGCTGTTCGGCCTCGGCCCGGTGGACGCCGTGCAGCGCGCGCTCGGCAAGGCCGGGCGCGGCTTCCCCGACCTCTCCGTCCTCGAACTCAACGAGGCCTTCGCGGCGCAGGCGCTGGGCTGCCTGGCCGCCTGGCCGGAGCTGGACCCGGCCGTGGTGAACCCGCGCGGCGGCGCCATCGCGATCGGACACCCGCTGGGCGCCTCGGGTGCCCGGCTGGCCGGCTCGGTCGCACACCAGTTGGCCGCGGCGGGCTCCGGCACGGGCATGGCAGCCCTGTGCATCGGCGTCGGGCAGGGCATCGCGCTCGTCCTGGAGCGCTGACCCCGGCCACCGGGGCGTCGATCGATTCCGGTCAGCCCTCACCTTCAACTGCCCAATAACTGAACAGAATTGGCGCCTCCGGTCTGGCACGATGACGCATGCCGCCGCCCCCCCTCGTCCGGCATCCCGCCCATCCCCACCCGGAGGCCCCGCGCCATGCCGCTCCTCGACCCGACGCATTGGCAGGACGGACCCGCTCTGACCGGAGGCGCCGCCCCGGTCGTCGAACCCGCGACCGGCCGCACCCTCGCCACCCTCGACCTCGCCGCCCCCGCCGACGTGGCGGAAGCCGCCGCCCGAGCCGGGGCGGCGCAGCGCGACTGGGCGCGCACCTCCCACCCGCAGCGGGCAGCCGTGCTGCGCCGCGCCGGGGACCTCTTCACCGCCCACGCCGACGAGCTGCGGCAATGGCTGGTGCGCGAGTCCGGGTCGATCCCCGGCAAGGCCGACTTCGAGCTGCACGTCGCCGCCCAGGAGTGCTACGAAGCGGCGGCGCTGGCCTCGCGCCCGACCGGGCAGGTGCTGCCCAGTGAGGCCCCCCGGCTGTCCTTCACCCGCCGGGTCCCGGCCGGCGTGGTCGGGGTCGTGGCCCCGTTCAACGCCCCGCTGATCCTGGCGATCCGCTCCGTCGCCCCGGCCCTGGCGCTCGGCAACGCGGTGCTGCTCAAGCCGGACCGGCGCACCGCCGTCTGCGGCGGGCTCGCGCCGGCCGCCGTCCTCACCGCCGCGGGGCTGCCGGACGGACTGCTGCACGTCCTGCCCGGCGGCGCCGAGACGGGTGCCGCGGTGGTCGCCGACCCACTGGTGCGGGTGGTGTCCTTCACCGGTTCCACGGCCGCCGGCCGCACCGTCGGCGAGCTGGCGGGACGTCACCTCAAGCGCACGCACCTGGAGCTGGGCGGGAACTCCGCCCTGGTCGTGCTCCGTGACGCCGACGTGGAGGCCGCCGTCGCCCAGGCGTCCTGGGGCTCCTTCTTCCACCAGGGCCAGATCTGCATGACGGCCGGCCGCCACCTCGTGCACGCCTCGCTCCACGACGAGTACGTCGAGCGGCTGGCCGCGCGTGCCGAGGAACTGTCCGTGGGGGACCCGTACCGCGAGCAGGTCCACCTGGGCCCGCTGATCGACCGCGCCCAGCTGGACCGGGTGCACGCCCTCGTGGAGGCCAGCACCGCCGCGGGGGCCAAGCTCGTCGCCGGCGGTACGCACCGGGAGCTCTTCTACCGGCCGACCGTGCTGGCGGGCGTCGCCGACGACACCCCCGCCTACGCCGAGGAGGTCTTCGGCCCGGTCGCACCCGTACGGTCCTTCGCGACGGAGGACGAGGCGGTGGAACTGGCCTCGACGGGACCGTACGGACTCTCCCTCGGGATCGTGACCCGCGACGCGGGGCGGGGCCTCGACCTGGCCGAGCGGATCCCGACCGGCATCGCGCACGTCAACGACCAGACGGTGGGCGACGAGGCGGTCGCACCGTTCGGCGGTGTCGGCGCCTCCGGCACCGGCGCACGCTTCGGCGGCGAGGCCAATCTGGACGCCTTCACCGAACTGCGCTGGACCACGGCCCGCGCCACGCCCGCCCCGCACCCCTTTTAAGGGCGTCCGGCGGGTTCGAGGAATGCCGGAGGCGGGTCGTTCGTTCCACCTGCAGACGGCTCTAACAGGAGGTCTGGACACCGTGGCTACAGTCGAGCTCACCAAGGAGAACTTCGACCAGACGGTCAGCGCGAACCCGTTCGTGCTGATCGACTTCTGGGCGGGCTGGTGCCGGCCGTGCCTGCAGTTCGCGCCGGTCTACGAGAGGGCGTCGGAGGCCCACCCCGACCTGGTCTTCGC
The DNA here is from genome assembly GCF_042742535.1 of Streptomyces sp. NPDC058880. Taxonomy (NCBI): domain Bacteria; kingdom Bacillati; phylum Actinomycetota; class Actinomycetes; order Kitasatosporales; family Streptomycetaceae; genus Streptomyces; species Streptomyces sp. NPDC058880. The sequence continues at coordinate 1,824 of NZ_JBHYMC010000009.1, read as the reverse complement.
CAAGGTGGACACCGAGGCCCAGCAGGAGCTGGCGGGCGCCTTCCAGATCACCTCCATCCCGACCCTGATGATCGTCCGGGATCAGGTGGCGATCTTCGCGCAGCCCGGCGCGCTGCCCGAGGCGGCCCTGACCGATCTCATCAGGCAGGCCCGCGCCCTCGACATGGACGAGGTGCGCGCCAAGATCGCCGCCTCACAGCCGGGCGCCCAGGACTCCGGCGGGCAGGGCTCCGGCACGCCGGAGGCATGAGTGCGTGACGCGGCCACCGGTCAGCGGTGAGACTGGTCCGCATGACTGAAGTCCTGGAGTACGACGTCGTGGTGCTCGGCGGGGGACCGGCCGGTGAGAACATCGTCGACCGGACCAGGGCCGCCGGGCTGACCACGGCCCTGGTGGAGCGCGAGCTGGTCGGCGGGGAGTGCTCGTACTGGGCCTGCGTCCCGAGCAAGGCCCTGCTGCGCCCGGCGCTGGCGCGGGCCGACGCCCGCCGGGTGCCGGGGCTGGCGGGGGCCGTCGGGGGCCCTCTGGACACGGCGGCGGTCTTCGCGCACCGCGACTACTGGACCGGTGACTGGAAGGACCAGGGTCAGATCGACTGGCTCGACTCCATCGGTGCCGATGTGTACCGCGGCCACGGCCGCCTCCTCGGGGTGCGCGAGGTGGCCGTCACCGGCCCCGACGGAGGGCACCGGGTGCTGTCGGCCCGGCAGGCGGTGGTCATCGCCACCGGCACCCGGGCCGTGGTCCCCGATCTCCCGGGGATCGCCGAGGCCCGCCCCTGGACCAGCCGGGAGGCGACCTCGGCGCGGGAGGTCCCCGGCCGGCTCGTCATCGTGGGCGGCTCCGTGGTGGCGTCCGAGATGGCCACCGCCTGGCAGGCCCTGGGATCGCAGGTGACGGTCCTCGTACGCGGATCCCGGCTGCTGCCGCGGATGGAGCCCTTCGCGGGGGAGCTCGTCGCCGACGCCCTGCGCGAGGCCGGCGCGGTGGTCCGTACGGACGTGGCGGTCGCCGCGGTCGAACGGGACGGCTCCACCGGGCCCGTCAGGGTGGTGCTGGAGGGCGGCGAGGTCGTGGAGGGCGACGAGGTGCTGATGGCGACGGGTCGCGCGCCGCGCACCGAGGACATCGGGCTGGACACCGTCGGACTCACGCCCGGCGGCTGGATCGGCGTCGACGAGACCTGCCGGGTGCCCGGATCCGACTGGCTGTACGCCGTAGGGGACGTCAATCACCGGGCCCTCCTCACCCACCAGGGCAAGTACCAGGCCCGCATCGCGGGCGCCGCCATCGCCGCCCGCGCCGCGGGCACCCCGCTGGACACCGCCCCCTGGGGCGCCCACACGCCCACGGCCGACACGCACGCCCTCCCGCAGGCCGTCTTCACCGACCCGGAGGCCGCCGCGGTGGGCCCGACCCTGGCCGAGGCGGAGAAGGCGGGGCACCGCGTGCGCGCCGTCGATTACGACCTGGGCAGGGTCTCCGGGGCCGGTCTGTACGCCGACGGCTACCGGGGCCGGGCCCGGATGGTCGTCGACCTCGACCGGGAGGTCCTGCTGGGGGCTACCTTCGTCGGTCCGGGCGCCGCCGAGCTGGTGCACGCCGCCACCATCGCCGTGGCAGGAGAGGTCCCGATCGCGCGCCTGTGGCACGCGGTACCGGCCTTCCCGACTGTCAGCGAGATCTGGCTGAGGCTGCTGGAGACCTATCGCGGCTAGGGCCTGTTGCGAAAGTGCTGGTCACAGCCATTCGTTGATGGCTGCGACCAGCACGGTCGCTTCGTAGCGGACGGCGAGTTTGTCGTACCTGGTGGCGACGGCACG